>NZ_JACHDY010000002.1:900000-1190613 GCF_014201315.1 Edaphobacter lichenicola | reverse complement strand
AGAGAGTTTGCGCGGCTACAGTTACGTGTGGGATTCCCGATGGACGTACAGGGATTTTGCACTTTGCTCCTAACCAGAATTTAGACTGATTATTCTGACATTTTGTCTCCTCACATTCTTGAGTCAAGCTATTGCTGCTTCAGGTAAGCAACCAAGTTCCGGCGCTCTTCAGCCTTTGGGACGCTGAAGCTCATATTGTTGTCCGACACCATCAAATCCGGATCGCTCAGCCACTTCTCCAGCGTTGCATCGTTCCATGTCACATTCGAGTGTTTTAATCCTGTTGAGTACGTAAACCCCGACACGCTCCCGGCCTTTCTGCCAAACACCCCGGCCAACCTCGGCCCCTCGCGGTCAACATTCATCGCATGGCAGCCTGTGCAGCGCTTCTCAAACACGGCCTTGCCTTGCGCAGCATCACCCTCCCCGGCCAATGTCGCCTCGCTTCCACTCGCACTCTTGCCCAGCATCGATAGTGCCTGAACATTGGCCTTGGAAAGCCTCGCGTCCCAGTGCAGCAACCGATACTGCAGCGGAGGCATGTCCCCGCTCTTTGCCTCTTCGAAGATCTTCGCAGTCAAAACCTGCTGTTTGTCCGCCGGCATCTGCTCCCATTGTGAGAGGTCCATCTTCTTGCGCGCCTCAATGATGTCGCGCTCGATCAGCCACGACCCAGGGGCGATACGCGCATACAATGGCCACCGGGTTTCACTCGAGTGGCAATCCGCACACTTCGTCACCAGCACCGTCCTAGCATCCGCCGGAATACTCGTACCTTGCAGCAGCGTGCCGAGTCCCTTTGCGGGCTCGGCACGCGGATCTCCAAACGGATGTACGTATCCCATCCCCACTACGGCAGCCACAGTCAATGCTGCTACGGTCCACGGACGCATCAAGCAATTTCCGCCAGGGTCGAGTCAACAACAGCCAGATGATTATGTCCGCGAACGACCTTAACCTTGGTCACTCCAAGCACATTCTCCAACTTGCCCGCCGGAACCATCATCGGCCCTGGGTTCGGCGCCGCTCCCGGTGCAGGCTGTGGAAACGCCGTCGCCATTGCTGTGTGGAAGGCCACATTGCCTTCGACCTTCTGCACAACCTGATGAATGTGACCGTTCAGAACCGTGACCGAACCAAAGGGCTTCAGCATGGCGAGCGCCTGCTCTCCGTCCTTTGTGCCCCATCCCCACTTCTCATAGACCATCCACAACGGAATATGGGCGAAAACCACGATTGGCGTCGAACGGCTCAACCCGGCCAGATCAGACTTCAGCCACTTCAACTGGTCGTCGCCCATATTCCCCATCGCATCTACTTGTACACAGTTGTTCAGGCCCACAAAGTGAACGCCCTTGTGGTTGTAGCTGTACCAGCCATTACCCAGGGCGCCCTTGCCAAAACGCTGCTTGTACTGCGTACCATCGTCGATAAAATCGTGCTCCCCGGGCACGTAGAACACCTCATTCTTGAAGCCTTTAATAACCTGCGAGGCCGTATCGAACTCCACTGCTTTCGAATTCTGCGTGATGTCGCCGGTGTGAAGCATGAAATCCGGTGCCTTCATGCCCACAGGCACAATGTTGGCCCTTTCGATGGCCTTCTTCAACGTCCCGGTCACGTCTGGGTTTGCGCCCTTGTTAAATCCAATGTGGCAGTCGCTGATCTGCACGAACGAAAAATCGTCTACCTTCCCGGCCCCGGTGCCGCCACCCTTCATCGTCTGCGCCAACAGCTTCGAAGTAGGCACGCCGCCAACCATCGACCACAGCAGCCCTGTACCAGCCCACGCCATGCATCCCAGAAAATTGCGCCGGTCGATGCCATCGCCCACGCCCTCGTTCTCCTGCACTACTTCGTCTTCCTTGAACCGACTCATATCAAGCTCCATCTGATTTTTGATTGCCTACGCTGTCTAAAACCGACGAGGCGCGCATTTATTCTCGTCCGCTAAAAAAAATCGTGGAGAATAATCCGGCAGCGATTTAGTTACCAATCGATACGGCTCAAACTTCGTTTCAGCCGAGAGGTTCGATCATGCGTGTCGCTGACATCTTTTGCCTTTCCCTCGCCATTGCCGGCTGCTCGACCTCCCCCGGACCCACTGCTATGATCCTGAAAGCTGCTGAGCATGGTCGTGGTTGGGATCACCCTGGTCTGGTTCCGCTCAGTGGACCGCAGTCCGCAGCCCCACCCACGTCGAGGCATACCGCACCATGCTCTCTGAAACCAATAGCGGCGACACCTTTGAGCAACTTGCGCTCCCGCTCATTCCGTCGCTCTACAACCACGCCTTCTGGCTCACCCGCGATCAAGCCGAGGCCGAAGATCTCGTGCAGGAGACCTTCTCAAAAGCGCTCCGTGCCTTCGGCTCATTCCAGTCCGGCACCAACTTCAAGGCTTGGACCTTCCGCATACTCCACAACACCTTTCTCACCACGCGTACCGGCATCGCCGCCTCCCGCACTGTGTTCCTCGAAGACCATCCAGAAACGCTCGACACCTCCTCTGGCCCCACTCCGGAAGACAATCTCATCCGCCTCAACAACCAGGCAGCTCTCCATATCGCACTCGAGCAGCTTTTGCCACAACTCCGCGAAGTTCTGCTCCTCTGCGACGTTGAAGAGATTAAGTACAAAGACATCGCCCTCATTCTCGACGTCCCCATCGGCACAGTTATGTCGCGCATCTCGCGCGCCCGCCGCACCCTCCGTCAACTCTTGCAGCCGCAGCTCGGGGAATCTCTATGAGTCAAACGCCTCAAGTCATCGAACATCTCAACCCGGACAGGCTCAACGCCTTCATCGACGGCGAACTGCCACCCACCGAATGCTACGGAATCGAGCAGCATCTCACCACCTGCCACGACTGTACTCTGCGTGTCCTCTCCGCCACGCAACTCAAAGCCGCCACCGCGCGTGCTGGTCACCGCTTCGCTCCACCGCCTGAAGCGCTCGCTCGCCTCACGGCACAACTCCGTTCCCAATCGCAGTTGCAGACAAAGCCTCAGACTCAAACAAACCCGCAGCCGCAAACGAAAATACCTACGCGTATCTACTCCATCCGTCCCGCAGCCTGGGCAGCCCTCGCCGCAGCGATCCTGCTGACGATCTCACTCCCCAGTTGGCGTCAGCTTAATCGAACCAATACCCTTGCGGCCGAACTCCTCGACCAGCATCTCGCCACCCTCTCCAGCGCAGCCACCCCACAGGTCATCTCCACCGACCGTCACACCGTCAAACCCTGGTTCCAGGGCCGTCTCCCCTTCAGCTTCAATCTTCCCGATGTCGCAGCTCTTCCACCCGACACCACCCTCAAAGGCGCAGACCTTACCTACCTCAACGGTCAGCCCGCGGCGCTGCTCCTATTTACCATCCACAAACACGAGGTCTCCATCTTCCTCACGCAACGATCCACCACCCCAAATCTGTCCACTCTGCCGGGCTCCCGCGCAGGCTTCACCATCCACACCGCCACCACACCAGATCTCCGCATCGTCGCAGTCAGTGACGTTAACCCAGCCGACCTCGACAACCTCTTAGCGGCTCTGGTGCAAACACAAAATCCCGCGTAATCTGCCGCACCACCAGATGCGGTACCGCAACGCGCGGCGGCGATCACGGATCTCAGTGAACATCATGTGGCACTCTGGGAGGATGCGTTGCGTCTAAATGCATCGAATTCCGGTGCTAACATGCACTTAAACATGCACCGGCTTCAGCAGTCTACTGGGTCTGCTTAACCGTCGTTGCCGATGGCCGAGGCCGTTGTCGCGGAGCTGAACGCCGCACTCGATCGGCTGGAAGAGAACCACACACTTTTCGTGGTGGGATCGAGGCCGTCGCTTTCGAGCAATCTCATCCCTCTTCGCGAGCATAGGGTCTGGTGCCGCTGATCTGGTTCTGGACGGTTGGTCGGCAATCCGGAAGTAATCCTGCGGTTAATCGCTTGCGCAGTGCAATGGCCATTGAGGTCATCCTTTCTATGCTTAGTCGAAATCGGCCGGATTGTCGGGACTGATGACTTTCCCTTTTAGGCCTCGCGCCGGTATTTCATTCCATGGAGCAAATCAAGAGAGATCATTGTCAACTGTCGACAGCACGCTATAGGGTTCATTCAGCATGCGGTTCCACGATTGCTTCGAGAAATGGCCTCGTACCGAGGAATGAACTCTGTTGAGGAAGCCTGACCTACGGAAACATGGCATGGAGCAGCTTTCGCGCAACAGCGATGATCGCCTGTAGACGGGCTTTCTTTCGAGCCAGCAGGCTTTCGAAAAAGGCTTTTGCGTGGGATCGCAACGAGATGCGACTGGCGCCGGCATGTAAAGCGCTCTTCTCAGGTGACGATTCCCCGCACGGCTGATGCGAGACGCCTTCCTCACTGAGCTTCCTGATATTTCATGCGCAGGATTCAGGCCGCTATGTGCGACCCATTCTCGCACCGTACGGTCTGACGGCTGGGTAGACAGTTCCGCGAGCAATTGCATCGCGCTCACCTGTGCGATGCCCGGAATGCTTACCAGCAGCTCGAATCGCTTGCGAAGCAAATCGTCCTGTCTGACGAGTGTCATTGCTTCGCGCCGACGTTTGTGGATACGAAGCTTCAGGGATGCCACGGAATGCTTCAAATCTTGAATAGTGCAGCCAGGTGTGGAAGTGGAGCCGTGTGCCGCGTGAAGACGGTTCTGATTCTGAGCGCTCTGCACAGACAGACTCTCCACCTGGCGGACAATTGAGCGCAGTCGCATTGAACCCGGACTAGGGGCGACCCAAGCGGTGAACGGCATCCGACGAGCGTATTCAGCTAACACCTCGGCGCCTGCCGCATCAGTTTTCGACCGTCTAATGGTTTGAGCAAATCGATTGGCGACCTTGGGATTCAAGACTGCGACTTCGATTCCTTCCGCTGCATGAAGTGCAAACGCGAGATCCAGAGAGTAAATTCCCGTGGCTTCCAACGACACTCGAACCGGTGATTTGCCTTCTGTAGCCAGACAATGAGAGCTCTGTGCCCAATTGAAGTGTTAGGGAAACTCCTTTGCTCGAATGGCTGATACACGCGCTGAATCGCCACGATGAGACTTTTGGCACTGACATCAATGCCACTGTACATTGTTTCCTGGCCCTGTATGGATCGCTTGCTCATGAACGGTCTCCGGCGTTAAGATTCAGCCTCGGCTCCCGTCCCTGTCCGCAGTCACGGACTCGCTCTTGTCGCCGACCTTGAACATGCAGGCTTTGTGCCTCCGATTCTCCACGGCGTAATAAGAAAGGGACGGTAGCCGTTCTCTGCGACAGGCTCAGGATCGCTCCCGGCCTCAGGTGGGTACGGCCCTTCCGCCGAAGCGCAACTTCATCGTTACGCCCTGATGCGCAACATACAAGGTGGGTGGGCAAATTTGGCTTGGCGCAATTTCGAACGCCGAGACGACGCAGATTGTTGTTAGGGACAATAGAAATGGGATGACCAAGGAGACTCTCAGAAATCTCTTCCAGCCTTCCTACAGTACGAAGGGAGATCTCGGGAATGGTCTGGGTCTCTATATTTTGTGAGAAATCGTCGACGCAACTCCCTGCAACGCTCGAGCCTATCTGACTGTCGCATGCCAATGCGGCGGATGTACTTGCTTCACCAACAGAAAAGCATCTGGGCGCATGCCTGCCCACAAGCACGTCACGGCGTCGCCATAGGGTTCCACTGCTTCTTCTATCTTCTTACTCACTGTGGGATGTCACTGCGCGCCGATGATAACTTCCTTGAGCACGAGGAGCGGGTCCAAACTCGATCCATTTGAGCCCCTTCGCATCCGGCGGATCGTTAAGGTCCACGAACATCCGCACCTCTTGTTCGTAGCTCCAACTCTCGTGCTTGGTGCGCAATAGGCGATTTGCGAGGTCGAAGTTCAAATCCTCCGGGCGCTGGATTTGCAGGAGATTCTGCTGATAGAGGACGTCGGTGTCGTAGTTGGCTACCTTCCGAGTCATTCACAGGGGCTCGTCGGCTGCCCAGGCCGCGGCCTTCGCGTTTGGCCGCGAGGATGCGGTCCCACACCGCGAAGACATGCGACTCCATGAAAAAGCGGACGTGACCGAGCGCACGAATCCGTGGATAGGTCTCGACGAACTCTTTCGCCGCTGCCGGAACTCCTTCGAAACTCAGCCCGTCAACGCCCAGCGGAGCGCAGCTTACCACGTGGCGAATCGCACGTGTATCTGCCTTCACCTGCTCCATCGCTTCGAGATAAATCTCGAAATGACTGATCGGGCGCCCCTGATATTCGTCGCTCTCCCATCCGGAAACTGACCCTTGGATAGTTGCAAGGCTAAGAGTGATCGCGGCAGCCATTTCAGCTGAAAAGCCATTAACACGGCTAGCGCCGGAGGGCATCCTCCCAGCCATTTTTGAACGACCCGGAACACTCATTCTGCAAGAGGCTTGACAGGAGTCCAAGCGAATGCACAGGTTCGCATGCCGGCGCAACACTAGTGCAAAGGCAGGCGATGGGGCGGACTACAAGTTGGAAAGATCGCGCATACGCGGGAGAATAAAACCGAGGGCTATTCAATCCGTAAAACCCCTCTGCGATCATGTGAGACGCCTTTCATTCTGCGTCCTTCACGCAACGGAAGCCGAGCGCGCCGGATCTGTCATAGCTTGGAGCCATCATCAACAGCTTTCCATGGTTATCGTTTCGATAGGCTTGGGGAAAATACCAGATAGATCCCTGCGGCTTGTAGTAGCTTCCTCCGCGCAAAATTCCTCCGCGCGTGTGCTCATCCACATATTCATCGGTCCACTGCCAAACATTTCCGACCATATCCATTACGCCGAATGGACTTGCACCCGACGGGTGCGCATCGACGTTGTCAGGCCCTCGCATAGCGCGCCCGAGGTCCGGCTGAGGTACTGCCTTGTCATCCCAGCGATCGCCCCACGGATAGGTTCTGCCATCTGTTCCCTGAGCTGCAAACTGCCACTCCCATTCGTGAGGCAGGCGCTTACCCGCCCACGTCGCGTACGCTCGAGCGTCCTCAATCGACACCCAGGTCACAGGTTTGTTATCCCATCCTTCGGGATAAGTTCCATTGCTCCAGTCCTTCAAAAAATTGAGATCGTTGCCCGGATGATAGTGCGTTGCGTCAAGAAACTTCTTGAACTCAGCGTTGGTCACGGGATATTTGTCCATGTCAAACGCCTTCAACTTCATCGGATGCTCGTGAAATCTTCGCGGAGTATCTTCCCATGGATATTGAACGTCGACACCAACATCGTCAGAGCCCTCAACCTCTATGCCTTCCACGCGAAATAAATAGTTGCCACCCGGAATCTTGATCATGGCTTCAGGTGTTGCCGACGCCGGCTTAGTAGAAGCGATCTCTACAATGCTCTGCGGCAGGGTCTTCCATTCGTGTGAAAAACTCGGGAGCTTCGACTCTGTCATTGATTTCATCGTCCCCATCAACTCGTGCATCGCAGCACTCGGTTCACCCACCGTTGCCAGGATCATTCCATATCCATGCGATTCAATCGGAAAGGACAGAATCGCGTCACTACCCTCTTTCTCCGGCGTCAGTTCAACCCCGTGATATAGATCGAAGTAACGGGTGCCCTGTTCGAATTGAATCGTCATCTGGCGTCCCTGAACGTCATACTCATTGCGATTGACGATCGTCCACACAGTCTGTCCGTTCAACGGCCATCGGCTGGAAAAGATCCCATAGCGATGCATCGGATAAAGAGGCTCCCACCCTGGGCTGACAAGGAAGGGTGCGACTCCGCGTTCCATCGTCGCCATTCTTCGCGTCGCCTCAGCGTCTCTCGGAGTCACCTGATTCCAGATCCCCCAGACGTTCTCCCAACTCTCCCACCCCTCGCCGTTGAAAAAGGCGTATTGCAGGTCATCCGTTTTATCCCGATTCCATCTGCCCTGGATATTCACTTGGTGACGCGTCTCAAGCCACCGGTACTTATCAACCATCGGCGCAAACTGAAACTTGTACTGACCCCACGTTAGGACGTTCCACGCCAAAGCCTCATCAGAAGGCCCATTCTCCGGTTCGAATGCGAGAGGGTGCCCCACCTTTTCGGCAGCAAGCGAGAATGCAAGAGGCACACCATCCTGCGTGTCACCGTTGATGCCGTCCGCACCGATCTCCTCCATAAACTCAGCGGTCGCCTGTGGCCATGGCTTTCCCGGATCGCGCGTGCCCTGATCCCACATCATGATTGGAAAAAGCACCTTCACTCCGCGTCGATGAAAATCCTCAGCCATATTGCGAAGCCCTTCGACCCCGCCCGGCATCGAGCGCACCATGTCCTGCTGATTGCGATTGTCGATGCCCATGTTGGGGTAGGTCGCCCAGATCAGCACCGCATCAATCCCGCCGTATCGCTTCTTCAAATCGTCAAGATATCGATCGACGGTGTATTTACCTACTACTGGATCATAAAAGTAGCGATCGTGCACCATCATCTGCGGCTGTATGAAACTGGATTGAGCCCACTGCAGCGCGGGAAGGTCATACCTTGATCCGTCATAGCCGACGCGAATTCGCCGTTCGGTGCGCCAATCCGTTACAGCCTTTAGCCACTCATCGTGCGTCTTTGCCGTACAGGGCACATTTCCACCCTCCCATGGCATATGCAGCGTCAGACAAGCTGGAGGCGGGATCTGTTGTTCTTTTGGCTCATAGCGCCAGTCCTGCGCCTTCCCTGGTGATGTGAGCCCAGCGGCGAAAAGGCAAAGGCATATTGAAAGTGCAGATTGTTTCCGTCTCGTTAGAATATTCACTCTTCCGCCTCCATCTTGCGTCCTGCCGTCCGTCTTCGTTCTATAACTCGTTCGCTCCGACGCCCGCCAACATCTGTTCCACCTCGGCCATTCGCGGCATAGAGGTTTGGGCCCCTGTCCGCGTTACTGAAAGCGCTGCTGCTGCTGCAGCGAAGCGTGCGCTCTCGACCGGATCTTTCTTCATCATCAAAGCCGTCGCAAACGCTCCGTTGAAAGCGTCTCCCGCAGCTGTTGAATCGACTGCCTGAACCGCAAACGGCTCCAGTCGAGCACCCAATCCATCAGCCGATGCAAGATAGGCGCCACGGGATCCAAGCTTGAGGACCACCCCTCGAACCCCTTTGCGCATAAGGGTCTGCGCCATCATCACAGGCTCGTCGACTTTAGCCGCTCCATCCCCGATGAAGAATGCCGCCTCCGTCTCGTTTGGAGTGAACCAATCGACCTTGTCGAGAAGGTCCTTCGGCAACTGCTTCGCTGGCGCAGGATCGAGAATCAGCGGCACACCCTCACGCGCGCAGATCGTCGCCAGATGTTGAACCGTCTCCGTCGGAATCTCCAGTTGCGTTAGCACCATCCCCGCGCCTCGAAGAATCTCGATGTTTGCATCCAGATCTTCAGGCGTTAGCTGTGCATTCGCGCCTGGCGTGATCACAATGCAATTTTCCCCAGCTTCAGACACGACGATCACGGCAACACCTGAGCTGCATTGCGAAGTTGAGACACCGTCGACATTCACACCCGCATCTTTCAGGTGCTCTTTAAGCTGCGTACCGAAGGCATCATCTCCGATGCGTCCAATCATCGCGACCGGAAACCCCAGACGCGCTACTGCAACCGCCTGATTCGCGCCTTTTCCCCCAGGATGAGTCTGGAAGGCTGTCCCGACTACGGTCTCTCCCTCGGTGGGAATCCGCGCCGTGTACGCGACGAGATCCATATTGATGCTCCCCACCACGACGACTCCCTTCTTTTCAACGGACATAGGCCTCCTAAGCTCGCAAACAGGATCAATAAATAGGAGCGAGCGCAATCGCGCTCAATCCGCAGAGGAACAAAACAAACATCCAAAACAGGTAAGTTTTGGCTCGAGCCGGCGCGGTTGCAAATTCCTTCCAGATAAAGACTCCCCACGCGGCAGAGATCATAGTCGCGCCCTGACCAATCGAATAAGAAACTGCCGGCCCTACAATATGCGCGCGAGATGCCACAAAATTTAAGGTCGCGCCCGTACACCAGATCACTCCGCCAAGGATGCCCCAAAGATGCCACGATCCGCGTGCCGAAGAGTACCCACTCATCGACACGGGCTCGCTCTTATCCAACGGCTTGCGCATCAACAGGTAGTTGAATGGAGCGGCGCATAGAGCGACGCCAATCGAGAAGAACATTGCCACGGCATACGGCCCAGGAGCGCCCTCGCCCAACATGGACCGTGAGACAAAGGGATAGAAGCTACCCATCAACAGGCCCGCTGCCAAGCAGATGACGAACCCGCGCATGCTCAGCGATCGGCGTTCAGTCTCGCGCAGCCGGTACGCCATCGCATCAAGAACGATCGCTCCCACGACGAGTGCGATTCCGCCAAACAGCATCAACGCATTGCCGCTTGGTGAAATAATGTAGCTGCTGATTGCCCCGACAATAAGCGCTAGCCCGATTCCAACCGGAAATGCAACGGCCAAACCAGCAATCTCGATGGCGGCAACGAGCAGCAGGTTGGCGACATTGAAGAGGATGCCTCCTGTCACCGCGAGTCCGATGTGGGATGAATCCGCCGCCAGCAAGTCGGCTAGAAAGGGCCGGCCGACGCCTCCCATGCTTCCCAGCGTAAAGCCCCAAATCAGAGCCGCCAGGATCAACCCGATTACATAATCCCAGTAGAAGAGCTGGAATCGATAGCCAGGACACAACTTCATCGTGTTGGCCCACGAACCCCAACAGACCATTGTGATGAGCATCAACGAAAGAGCAACCGCATAGGTTTGAGGCTGAAACAATGGTCGGGCTCCTTCTAGGTTTCTGCAACCATTTGAAGATCTCCAGTTGGGCTTCAGGTGAAAGCTTTCAAATAGGAGCCTCCGAAGCATAAAAAGACAGCCATAGTTTGTCAAGGAAGTTTTCTGCACTCCTTTCAATCGATCGGCCAAACGCAATCGTTATAAGGTATGCGAGACTCAAGTATGCTCCGGAGCCGCTTCAATCCTGAGCATCACAGCACCAGTTCAGGCATTCGCCTTCAAGCACACGCTCAAAAAAGCACAAGAGCCGGAGGAATTCAAATCCGCAGGAGTTTAGCGAATGGCAAACATGAAGCAGATTGCAAAGATAGCTGGAGTCTCACTCGGCACCGTATCCCATGTTCTCAACAAATCTGCTCCCGTTCGCGAAAACCTTCGCAAGCGGGTCATGGACGCCGTCGATGCGGTCGGCTACCAGCCCAGTCAACTGGCGCGCGGGCTTCGTCTGGACAAGACCAACATGATCGGCATGATCATTCCAGACGTAACGAACCCCTTCTTCCCGGCAGTAGTTCGCGGCGCAGAGGACGTCGCCTTCGCAAACGGCTATCGCTTAATCCTCTGCAACACTGACAACGACCATTCCAAAGAGATCGTTCACCTCAATGAACTTCGAACGTTCCTTCCGTCTGGTCTGATCGTGATTCCATCTAACTTCAGTGACCTCACAGCACAGGCCGAGTCGTATCGAAAGTCTGGAACAGCAGTAGTCTGCGTCGACCGTCTTCCCAAAGGGTGGGACGGCGACACGGTTACTGCTGACAACGAGAAGGGAGCCTATGAGGCGACCAGCTACGTGCTCCGGCAAGGACATCGGCAGCTTGCGATGGTCATGGGCCCACGTCACCTGACGAATGCGCAAGACCGCCTGGCTGGCTTTAAACGCGCATTACACGAAAAAAAGATCCCAATCGGTCCCGAATATATACAAGAGGCAAGCTTCGACCAACACGGCGGTTACGCGAAGACTATGCTTCTTCTTCGCATGATCCCGAGGCCGACGGTGATCTTCGCAGCGAACGACATGATCGCGTTCGGCGCCCTGCTGGCCTTTCGCGAAGCCGGCCTCCACTGCCCCGAAGACATATCCCTGATTGGTTTCGACAATCTTCAATTTGCCGAGATGACCAGCCCGCCGCTCTCATCCGTATCCCAGCCAGGCTTTCAAATGGGAACCTCGGCCGCTCAAATCCTGATTGATCGTGTCCGCGGCGATGATGGCCCAGCAAAGCATCTCGTCCTTGAAACAGCGCTGAAGATTAGAGATTCGGTGGCTCCTCCTAGCCTGATCTCGGCCCAGAAATCCCCCTCCTCTCGGCGGAACAGACTTAGCAAATAGTCGACCTTGTCCTTGCGATGAGTTGTCTTCGGCGGTTCGCAGATTTTGCCGTTGACAAGATCGCAATGCGTGTTCTAGTCTTCTCGGCGATCTAAATGAAAGCTTTCAAACGGGCCCCGACTTCTGAGCGATCAGCCCAAAAAGTGTCGAAAAGCATTTCATAAACCTTCATTTTGGAGAGCCGACATGCGCGAGAAAAAAGGAACACAGCATCTCTGGAGTCGATCCCTCAGCGTATTGGTCCTGTTCTTAGCAGCGGCCACACTCCCAGCGATAGCCCAGTACAGCAGCGGAATTGAAGGAACCGTCACAGACCAGAGTGGCGCAGTGATTCCCTCCGCTCAGGTCACCGTCACTAATCAAGACACGCAAGTAAAACAGACCGCAATCTCAAACGCTCAAGGCTTCGTGCAGGTTCTTCATCTAGCACCAGGGCGTTATCATGCGACCGTTGTGGCCACTGGATTCACCACTTGGGAGCAGAAGGATATCGACATTGAAGGAACCGACGTTCGCTCCATCTACCCCAAACTGCTGGTCGGTTCCACGCAAGCCACGGTTGAAGTCACAGCCAACTCCTCCTCGGTGGAAACGACAAGCGGAACGATCAGCCGAGTGCTTGAGAGACAGACCGTCGAGAATGCTCCGCTCGTCGGAGAAAATCTGTACGCCAGCGTAGCTACTCTCGCTCCCGGCGTCACTGGTCTCGGTGGATCCTTCGGTGGCGCCAGCGGTTCAGGATCGCAGGGAACAAACAGCTTCAACGCCGAACCAGGCTTTCAAATCATTGGTGCCGGTCAACGTCAGGAGGCCAACGAATACCAGGTCGACGGAACCAGCGTGAACGGCAACTCTCGTGATGGAATTACGAACTTAACCCCAGAGCCTGATACCGTTGCGCAACTTAAAATCAGCACAGACGTCTTCTCAGCCGATAAGGGAAGACAGAGCGGAGCGTTGATCGAAGTCTTCACCAGGCCCGGAACAAACCGCTTCCATGGCGATCTTTCGGAGTTCTACACAGGATCGGCGCTGACCGCCCGCACGGAATTTCAGACCAAGGTTCCTCGCTATCTTCGCAACGACTTCGGAGGGTCAGTCGGTGGCCCTATCTTCAAGAACAAGACCTTCTTCTTCGGTTCTCTCTTCTGGAGCAAGAGCAGCCAGGGCGTCACGCTCACTCAACCGATGGAAACGCCCGAGTTCGTCAACTATGTGGAGACGAACTATCCCAACAGTCTCGCCGCGGCCTTCTTCAAAGACGCGCCAGCCGGTGGAATTCCAACCAGCGGCTTTCAAACAGTCAGCCAGATTGAGCAATCGCTCGTTAGTCCTTATCTCCCTCCAAATATTCCAGGAGATCTTGTTGCTCTGGGAAACGTATCGATCAATCAATCGCCCGTCAACAACGGGTTTCAAGGCCACATACGCCTCGATCATAACTTCCACGACGGCAACGACAAGCTCTTTTACAGCCTATTCCGCAATACTACCGAAGGCGGCGTGGCCAATCCCCGGCCCAACCTGGCCTATGTGAGCCCTAACGCGACTTGGTATCACAAAGTCGACTACATCCATACTTTTTCTGCCAGGCTGCTCAACGAGGTCAGTGCTTCTTACGTGCGCGCCGTCGGAGACCAGCCAGCCGCACCTAACGATCTCCCCAATCTCCCGAATGCTTATCCCGGAGGCCTCGGCGGAGGATTTTCTTCTTGGGGTCCTTCCGGATGGGTGCACAACAACTGGAACTGGCACGATGTCCTCACCTACGTGCAAGGATCGCACAACATCCGTATCGGTATAGACGTCGACCGTCAGCAGGATCTCGACAACTTCACTGCCGGTTTGGATCGACCTACGTTTTACTTCACAAATATCGTCGACTTCGCCGTCGACCATCCAAACTACCAGAGCGGTCCAATCGTCAACGTTCAGGCTGGTGGCACAGCACAGAGCCTCTACTCACGTGTTCTCATGTTGCAAACAGCTCCGTTCCTCCAGGACGACTGGAAGGCCTCCAAGAAACTCACGCTGAACCTTGGCCTCCGCTGGGACTACTTCGGTCATCTCGGCACCGTGAGCTACGGAAAGAATCCTCTGGCGCTATTTACTCCTGGCTCTGGCGGAACAGCTGAAGATCAGATCGCGAACGGCTCGATGCTCGTCCGTGGTTCAAACGGTCAGGTAGTTGACAATGCCATGTGGCGCTTCGCTCCTCGTTTCGGATTCGCCTATGACGTCTTTGGCGACGGTACAACGTCCGTCCACGGCGGATGGGGACTCTTCAACAACAAAATCGGAGATCTGTCATACGTAGACGGAATTCGAACGAATCCCCCTCAGTTTGCAGATCCCAGTATCAGCATCTATAACGCTGGCACCACCCTGGCGAATTTCTCTTACGGCGCCAGTACCAGCGGCCCGACTGGATTTGCGCCTCCACCGGGTATCTCGTACGAGGTCGATCCCCACGGCGGTCTCGTCGGAACTCGCATTGGGGTCGGTGGCCTTCAACCCAATCTCGTTCCACCTGAAGTGCAGGATTGGTCAATTAGTATTCAGCGTAGCATCGGCAGCAGTGTCGTTATCGAAGCTGATTACTTCGGCACATCTAGCACCCATCTCTACTTTCAGACCGACTCCAACCGCTACGCTGGCGATCTAATTCAACATGACGGTTCACTTTCTAGACTCAACTCCAGCTTCGGTGCTGTCGTCTATGGCCAAAGCATCGGTAAAGCGAATGCTGAAGTCGGATCATTAGCCATCTCCAAGCGCTTCTCTCGAGGCTGGTCTACCCATGCCATTTATAACTACGGCAAAGCCTTGGACTACACCAGCAGCAATGACAATGGAGTTGGCGGAGCAGAGAATGTAATCGACGTCAATAATCCACGCCGCAACTACGGTCGCGCCGACTACGACTCGCGGCATCGCATCTCAATCGACGCTGTCTGGAATATTCCAGGCATTGGAAAAGGCATTGAGCACCTGATTACAGGTGGCTGGACCCTGTCTCCTGTCATCGTCCTTCAATCAGGGCAGCCCTTTACGGTTTACACCACGGCGCCTTACCCATCAGGTGACTTCAACGCTGACGGTTATAACTACGATGTTCCCAACGCTCCGGCTTTTGGTAGCACCAAGTCGACAAGCCGATCCGACTTCCTCAAAGGTGTCTTCGCGACCTCTGACTTCCCCCTCCCAGCAATGGGAACCGAGGGTAATCTAGGCAGAAACACCTACAATGGGCCTGGACTGGCAAACACTAACCTTGCCGCAGAACGGCTCTTCCGGTTACCTTTCCTTGGTGATGCCGGGAGCTTCCAGGTGCGGGGCGAGATACTCAATCTCTTCAACAGAGTTAATCTAACCAATCCCGTAAGCGACCTCTCCAATGGTGAATTCGGCAAATCTACAGACCAGAATCTTCCCCGTACTATTCAGGTACTTGGCCGGATTCGATTCTGATCACGACTCCGCTACGTATCAGTTATGTCTCTATACTGATACGCAGCGGATCTCATCTCCTGGGTTTTTCTGAAAATGTCCAGCAAGCGGTTTATCTCTCTCATCGGCGTCTCTCTCGTCGCCGCCTGCTTCGCTCAAGGCCAAGACTCCACGGCCGCTCGTAAGGCCGCAGCATCCGCACTCTCATCTCGTCAGTACAACCAGGCTCTTCGCGACCTTGAACCGCTACTAAAACAGCACCCTCGCGATCCAATGCTACTCACGATGCGTGGTGTTGCATTGGATGGTCTCGACCGCACCACAGAAAGCCTCTCGAGTTTCGACCGAGCGCTTGCGATCGATCCCGCCTTCGTCCCCGCACTCAAGGGAGCAGCGCAAATCTCGTATCTCCGCGCCAATCCTCGTGCACTGGAATACGTCAAGAAGCTACTAGCGGTCATGCCCGCCAACGATGTAGGCAACGCTATGGCTGGAGCGCTCTCCTACCAGGCACATGACTGCGCAGCCGTGATCACGTACTTCACCCTCAGTAACGATCAGGTATATCGCGATCCGAAAGCACTCGACGAGTTCGCTGATTGTCTTCTTAAACAAGGTCAAAACGATGAGGCCCTGCGTGTCCTTCTGCGCGGAACCCAGCTGCATCCAGAGAGAGCTGACCTAACCTACAATCTTGCCGTGGCACAACTGCGCACTCACCAGCCAGCCGAAGCGATCAAGACCCTCACGCCTCTCTCGAACTCCAACGACTCCGATCTGCTCAATCTCTTGGCCTCAGCTTACGTCCAAACGAATCAGCCCGACGATGCCTTTCGTGTCCTCGAGAAGGCAATCGAGCTGAAACCAACGGATCAGACAAACTATCTCGACCTCGCCATACTCTGTCTCGAGCACAACCAGGAAAACAGATCTGTTAAAGCAGCAACCGCAGGAATCGCACGAATCCCAAAGGCCGCATCTCTTTATCTCATTCGAGGTGTCGCCTATGCGCAGCTAGCCCAATACGACCAGGCTGAAAAAGACTTCGTGGATGCCGCGCAGCTCGAACCAGATCAGCCGCATAGCGTAGTTGCCATGAGCATGCTGTACTCCGATCGCAATCAACCCGATAAAGAGAAGGCGCTCCTCACCAAGCAGCTCGCCATTACTCCTAAAGACTCCGTCACGAACTATTTGCTTGCCGATCTCATCATCCGTTCGGGAGTTCAACCTGGCCAGCCGGCCTTTCAGGAAGCAAAAGGCTATCTCGCCACCTCTCTTGCCACGAAGCCAGACTCCGCCGAAGCCCAGATCCTTATGGGTCACCTGCTTGAACAGGAAAACGATATCTCTGACGCGGTGGCTCACTACAGCAAAGCGATCGAGTTAGAACCGGACAACCGTTCTGCACTCGACCGTCAGTTCATTCTTCTGCGCAAGCTGCACCGCAACGACGAGGCGGCTCAAACCCTCCAACATCTCAAATCGGTGCTGAATAATGAGATCGACCAGGAAAGGAAATCTTTCCCTGCCCGGACCAGTGCCGCTCCTCAGGAGCAGCCGTAGTCATTGTTGTTCAGCCGGCGCATACACCTTGATCCAGTGGGTGCGCATCCTCGTCCGAATCACCTGGTTGCCGGTCTCAGAGACGATTGCATTTGTCTGCTCTATCGGCATGTGGCAGTCGATGCAGTTGCCTTTGATCGAAGGACCCATCGTCTTTTCCATCCCACAGCTTTCCACACGATGGCAGGTCAAGCATCTCTCGGAGTACGACGCCGCCGGCCGCTCAGCCGCATGCACATCGTGGCACGTAGAGCAACTCATCTCCGGAGACGATAAGTAACACCGGCTACGCTTCAAAAGGCCCACCTGGTTCGCGTGCACATCAGGATGCATGTCTGCGGTCGCAGTATCCTCGCTCAGATATCGCGCAAGCGGTTCCCCGGGTGTGAAGGAAAATGCAGGCGCGTTCTCCTTCTGTGCGGCACCGTTATGGCAAAGTGCGCATAGGTCCACCTGACTATCTCGCGCGAAATGCTTCGGGTTCAATATCAGCGTCTCCTGCAAGTGCCTCTTAGTTTGACCCGTTGCAAAGAGCGCCGCATGCCGCGATCCCGGCCCATGGCACACCTCGCAGGAGATCCCGGGGACCAGGCTCTCTCTGTCGTATCGGTTGCCCATCGGGTCGTCCGATAGTGCTTTAATATAGCTGACGTGGCACTCCAGACATCGCGGAGACGCAGGCCGATCGAAGTTTGGCGGACCATTCCTATAGCCCGGACTATTAATCCATCGGCCGCCATCCGACCAGTAGCTTACCGGCAACTCGAACAACTGATCTCCTCGCCAATACAGATAGCTCTGTCCACGCACTCCTGAGCCAACCACCACACCAACCTCTTCGCTTCTCCTCTGGAGATCTCCGGCAAAACCAGTAACGGCCGCAATATAGTACTCCGCGCCTCTCTTCTCCATCTCATAAGAGATACCTGGGTCGCCGATAGCTGGCGCAGGGTCAGCTATCTTAAGAGTGTTTGATCCCTTAGCGAAAGAACCGAGAATGGCCTCAGCTGTCGGATTCTGTGAAGTGAGGTGATGCGCCGTATGCACATAAGACAAGCTCTGGTCGACGTGACACGACTTGCATGTTGCATCGCCCACATAGCCTTCGCGCACATGGGATCCCTGCACTGCGTCGTGCGATATCTGTAATCCGTGACTGGTCCTCGCGTGTGCAATCAAAATCAACCCCATTGCGCACGCGGCAATTGTTGGGCCTGATGAGTTCACCCTTGGCGCACCCCGTTCCTGAGCTCATCCAGACGATACAACAGAATTTTGAAGCCCTGTCATATATAGATTTGATCCCGTCTGCTGGCCGGTTGCTCGTGCGGTGAATTCCTTTACTCTCTGAAAGCGCAACATTATCGTTTAAATCCCCTGTTTTCCATAGCATCCCGCACACACAATGCGTGTCATTTAGGCCCGCAATATATGCTTAATCGCGCAAGATTATCGTCTAAAAAAGAACCCACAAATTGGCTTAATAGCTAGATTGTGGGTTCTTTGCATGGATCGATAAAAGACTTATTCATCAATCACTGGCGCAGTTCGACTTCGGTTGCGCCTTGTCCGCCCTGATTTTGCGGCGGCTCGGTGACGGTGGTGACGTGAGGATGATTGCGGAGATATTCGCGCAAGGTTCGACGCAGGACGCCCATGCCGGTTCCGTGCACGATGCGAATGCGCGGCAGACCGGCGAGAAAGGCGCGGTCGAGAAAGCGCTCTACTTCCGTTTGCGCTTCGTCGGCGGTACGGCCGATCACGTTGATCTCGGAGGTCATGTAGTCGGTGTCGCTGTTGGCTGTGGCGACGGTGATGCCTCCGCGTTTGCGTGCGGCTTCGAGCGGCGTGACGACCTTAACGGACTCAACCTCTGCAATGTCGTCGATGGCGGCGCGCATCTTCATCGGCCCCATAGAGACTTCGAAGTTTTTTGCGTCGATGATGCGGTCCACCCGCGCCTGACGTCCCAGGGATTTGAGTTTGACGAGGTCGCCGACCTTGATGCTTTTGGGAATGTGGGGTTGAGCGGCGGGGTCGTTCTTGTCGGCTCGTGTTGTGTGCGCGACGACGGTGGAGTTGAACTGCTCAGAAAACTCTCGACGAAGGGTTGCCATGCGGCGATCGGAGTCGCGAGCTATCTTTTGAGCGAGGGTCTTGTCGTCAATGGCTTTTACGGTCTCGCGCAGCTGATAGGCGAAGTCTTCGAGGAGAGAGTTGAGCGTGGTTTCGAGCTCTTTGGTGCGGGCTTTTTGTTCGACGCGGCCTTCGACTTCGACGCGGGCTTTTTCGCGGGATAGCTCGCGTTCACGCTGCTGCATCGTTTCGCGTTCTGCGGCCGCTGCGGTGAGCTGGTCGTGGAGCTGGTCGAGGAAGGCTCCGATGTCTGCTGTCTGCGTGGTCATCTGGGCGCGTGCAGCCGCTATGATGTCAGGTGCGAGCCCGAGTCGCGCTGCGATGTTGAGACCGGCAGACGCTCCGGGTACGCCGAGACGCAGTTCGTAGGTGGGGGTAAGGGTCTGCTGATCGAAGCCGACGGCGGCGTTGAAAACGCCGTGGTGATTGGCGGCGTAGACCTTCAGTGAGGTGAGGTGAGTCGTGATGCAACACCACGCATTCAGAGTGAGGAAGTGGGCTGCGATGGCGACCGCGAGAGCCGCACCTTCTTCGGGATCTGTGGCGGAGCCTAGTTCGTCGAGCAGGACGAGCGAATCGGTTGTGGCTTCGCGGGAGATGCGATCGAGATTGACGACGTGTGCGGAGAAGCTGGAGAGATTGCGCTCGATGGATTGGGCGTCGCCGATGTCGGCGTAGATGCTTTGGAAGAGGGGGAGCTTCGCCTCTTCGGCAGGGACCGGTATTCCAGCCTGGGCCATCAGCGAGAGCAGACCGAGGGTCTTGAGAGAGACAGTCTTTCCTCCGGTGTTGGGGCCGCTGATGATGAGCTGTTTTGCTTCGGGAGGGAGGATGATGGTGAGTGGAACTGGCGTCCTGGGTTCTACGCCTTCGGCTAAGGCGTCCGCACGCATGCGAAGCTCCAGCAGAGGATGGCGAGCGGCGGTGAGCGATAGCTCTTGCGTGAAGGTTGGGCGGGAGCAGTTGAGGGTCTCGGCGACGCGGGCGCGGGCGTGGTGCGATTCAACCTCCGCGAGGATGCATGCGCCGAGGTGGATGGCGGCAGAGTTTTGACCGAGAGCGTGCGTCATCGCGACGAGGATGCGGTGTATCTCTGACTGTTCTTCGTCGAGAAGCCGCACGAGCTCGTTGTTCTGCTCAATGGTGTCTAATGGTTCGACGAAGACGGTCTGGCCGGACGAGGACGAGCCGTGAATGACGCCGGGGACCTTGCGCTTGAACTCGGACTTTACGGGGATGACGAAGCGATCGCCGCGAATGGTGATGAGATCTTCCTGCGTGCTGCCACCTTCGCTGAGGCTTTGGAGAGATCTGCGGAGGGTTGCTTCAATGGCGCGGTGCTGGCGCTCCATGGCGCGGCGGAGGCGATTGAGTTCTGAGGAAGCGTCGTCGTTGAGGCTGCCGTCAGGCTCGATCTTGCCGCGCAGGAGGCGAAGAAGTGGCGCGAGGTCGTAGTCGAGCAAAGGCGCGGAGAATGCGGCGATCCCCGGCCACTCGTAGCGGGTCCCATTTTGGGGAGGGTCGATGAGGTTGCGCCAAGCAGCGACGCGTTCCACGACGGCGAGGACATCACGAATCTCGGTGGACTCAAGAGCAGCGCCTTCGATGCGGGCTTTGTCGAGAAGAGTGGTGGGATCGAAGAGTCCGCGGAACTCGAAGCTTCCGCCTCGCATGAGCATAGCGCGCAGCTCGGCGGTGCGTTGTTGCTGCTGGTCAATCCAGGCTAGGTCGGCGCAGGGTTCGAGCGCAAGGATCCAGGCGCGGCCGAGAGGGGAGAAGGTGCGGCCGGCGATGTACTCACGGAGTCGCGGCCACTCCAGGGCGGCGGCGCTCATTTCGCGCAGCGGAGAGGCGATGATCGGCAATAGCTCTGGTGAATTCACTTCTTTTATCGTACCCTCCAGGGAACTGCCGACCGAAACCTTGCGTAGCAAGGAGAACGCTGGGCTGGCGCCTTGAGTAGTTGGAGGTGTGAGATGGTCTGTCAGGCATGTGGGTCTTCCCTTGTTGATGGTGTTCATTTTTGTGCAAAGTGCGGGGCGCAGGTTGCTGCTGCGCAACCAATGTATGCTGCTTATCCGCAGCCGCCGGTGCCCATGGCGGTTCCCCGGGTACAGCGGAATCTGCAGACGCTTGGAGTGCTTTGGGTTGTCTTTGGAGCGTACCGGATTATCGGCGGGTTGATGGGTATGTTCTTTCTGCGGGCATTTGCGTTCCGCAACTTCGGCGGGTTCGACTGGCCGTTCAACAACCATGCTGGCCTCGAGCACTCGTGGATGGGCGCGTTGTTTCCCCTAATCGCTGCTTATACTGTAGTTATGGCTGCGCTGGCGGTGCTGGTAGGGTATAGCCTTTTGACGAGGCGGCCTTGGGGAAGGACGTTCGCCATCGTCGTCGGAATCTTGACTCTGCTGAAGCCACTCTTCGGCACAGCACTGGGGATCTATACGCTTTGGGTATTGGCTCCAGGGGCGTCGGGGCTCGAGTACGACGCGATCGCAGACCGAAGCTGAAGGGTGGACGTAAACTGGAGATATGAACTTTCCAGCTACGCGTCTGCGCCGTCTGCGCCGTACCGAGGCCATGCGATCTTTGGTTCGCGAGACTCATCTGCACCCCGGTGCGCTGATCTACCCACTTTTTATCTGCCCTGGTGAAGGAATACGCAAAGAGATCAGCTCCATGCCCGGGGTCTTCAATCTGTCGATCGATGAAGCCTTGAAGGAAGCCGAGGCCTGTGCCTCGCTTGGGTTGGGAGGGTTGCTGCTGTTCGGTCTGCCGTCCGAGAAAGACGAAGAGGCATCCGGCGCCTGGGCCGAGGACGGCATCGTGCAGCAGGCGTTGCGAATGTTGAAGAAGAACAGAGCGCTTGATTCACTGGTCACAATCGCCGATGTCTGTTTGTGTGAGTACACCTCACATGGCCACTGCGGAGTTGTGGCGCGGGATGGTGATCACTACGAGATTCAGAATGATTCGAGTGTCGCGCTGATTGCGAAGACGGCCGCGTCATTGGCCAAGGCTGGCGCGGATATTGTCGCGCCTTCGGACATGATGGATGGCCGGGTTGAGGCGATTCGAAATGCGCTCGACGCGGGCGGGCACGAACAGACTCCGGTGATGAGCTATGCGTCGAAGTTCGCATCGGCGTTCTACGGACCATTCCGCGAGGCGGCTGACTCGGCTCCGCAGTTTGGCGATCGTCGCAGCTATCAGATGGATGGTGCGAATCTTCGTGAAGCGATGCGCGAGATCGATCAGGACATCGCCGAGGGTGCGGATATGTTGTTGATGAAGCCTGCGATGCCGTATCTGGATGTGATTCGCGCGGCGCGGGAGCGATACGATCTGCCGATAGGCGCATATCAGGTTTCGGGGGAGTACTCGATGCTGCATGCGGCGTTTCAGCGCGGATGGCTGGAGCCCGAGCGGACGATGATGGAGTCTCTGCTGTCGATCCGAAGGGCTGGAGCGGACTTTATCGTGACGTACTTTGCGAAGGATGCGGCGAAAGTACTCGCGTAACAAGCGATTCATCAGGGTGATCCCGTCAAGCTAAGGCGAGTTGATGGGATCGTCGAAGCTGTCAGGAGGAAGCTGGGTGATGATCGCCTCCTCCCCGAAGCGGGCGCGCAGCTGAGCGAGCGTAGTGTCCTGTTGCATGGGTGGGACATAGCGAATGTTGTAGTTCGCAATGGTACTCGCCACGAGATAGAGCTTTGCTCCTGGAATCGTGCGCCAGTAACTCTCGCGGGCCTTTTCGGCGCCTCGCTCTCGATCGCGTTCGAGCTCTGCCTGCTGGTAGCGTGCAGCACGTTCAAGGAAGATGCCCTCCAGCTTCCCGTCCTGATCGAGAAACCAGTCGACAAGTTTGCCGCGATAGAGAATACCCGCAGCGAGGGCGTCGATCTCGACGTCGAAGTCTTGCTGGCTTCGCGGCAGGGAACGAGTGGTGAACAGCAGCTCCCACTCCGAGACATAGGTAAGCAGAAAGTCATCGCAGAAGCGCTTTAGCAGTCGGTGCATGCGCTGGTTGGTACTGTAGTCGCCGTAGCGCGAGACGATCAGGCCCGACGCCCATCCCTCCAGCGCGCAGAAGAGCCACAGCAAGGAGAGAAAACGTCCCTGCTCCAGAAACGCACGCAGGTAAGCGTCCGACAGATGGACTCTGGCGATAAGTGGATTCGACGGAGAAAGTTCAGGGCCCGGCAGAAGCGAACGAAAGACAATGCGGTATGCCTCGGCCTTCGGAGGTCCGATTGTCAGGGTCGGCAACTCGCCCAAAGGTGTATGAACCAGCAGGATCCACGAGAGAACAAAGGGCGCCACCGTCACGAGCAGCGAGAAGACGACCTCTTCGGTGCGGGTGCGTTGGTATCTTCTCGCGGGAATATAGGCAGAGAAGAAAAGGCGGTAAATCACACCAGGCGCAAGCAGGTAGCCGATCAGCAGAAATCCCGCGACCAGCGCACTCATGGTCTAGGCGGACTTGCGGACGATGCGGAAGCGGTGGCCTCGGTCATCGGTGAAGAGGGCTACCCCGCTTGCGGCCAGATCGCGTCGTACCGCGTCGATCTTTTCGGTAAGCGTGGTCTCCGGTGAAGGGGACGAATCGGCCTCCTCTTCGAAGACGCTGTTGCGCAGTGCGCTCGTCAGCCGGGCTACATTACTAACCATCGAAACATTCTCCCTCGTTCGATTATCAAGCCTCTGTCAAGCGTTTTCGCTGAAATTTCGCTTTAGTTCACTCGTTCGTTACCTGTCGGCGATATTTATTCAGGAGGTGTCTTCGTCTGTTCCTGACGATCGACAGTCCTCTGCGCGAGAAGTGTGGTCGCGGGCCTTCTGTCGATAGCCCATCGCTTGAGCGTAAAATTGAAGTGTTTGAGTTCCCTACATCCTATGGAGTGTTCCTTTGGCAGATACAATCTATGATCTTGTAGTGCTCGGCGGTGGACCCGCCGGATATACCTGCGCGATTCGCGCGTCGCAGTATGGTCTAAAGGCGGCGCTGATCGATGCGAATGACCGGCTGGGCGGAACGTGCCTGCTCTGGGGCTGCATTCCCACCAAGTCGATGCTCTTCTCTGCCGAGCTGTGGGATCACCTGAAGCATGCCGACCGTTATGGCATCGAAGTGGCGCCGCCCAAGTTGAACTGGAAGGGCGTGCTGGCGCGCAAGGACGATGTGATCTCGCGTCACGTCAAAGGTCTCGACTTCCTGATGAAGAAGAACAAGATCAACGCCATCAAGGGCTACGGTCGTTTGACTGGTCCGGCGAAGGATGGCGTCCACACCATCGAAGTGAAGACTGCCGATGGCAAGACCGACACGATCAAGGCCAAGAAGGTGGTGCTCGCGACCGGCTCAGACGCGCGCATGCTGCCGGGTTACACCCCGGACACGACCATCCTGACCAACTACGAGATTCTGAAGATCGACGAAGCCCCCAAGTCGCTGGTGGTGGTGGGATCCGGTGCGGTCGGGGTCGAGTTTGCTTCAGTCTTCAAGAGCTTCGGAGCGGAGGTGACAATTCTCGAAGCGTTGCCGCGCATGGTGCCTGCGGAGGATGAGGACGTCAGCAAGGAGCTGCTGCGCCTCTTCAAGAAGCGTGGAATCGACGTGCACCTCGGAGCAAAGGTCGATAAATTTGAAAAGAATAAAGATGGAGTGGTGGTTCACTTTACCAAAGCAGACGGCACCGGCGAGACCAAGCAGGCGGAGAAGGTGCTGGTAGCGGTTGGCCGTGCGCCGCGAACCTACGATCTAGGTCTCGACAAGGTAAAGATCACACCAGATCGTGGCTTTATCGTCACCAATGAATGGATGGAGACGACAGAACCGGGCGTCTATGCAATCGGTGATATCGTTGCAGGTTTGCCTCAGTTGGCGCACGTCGGCAGCATGGCTGGGCTCGTGGTTGCGGCCAGAATAGCAGGCAAATTTGCCAAGCCTGTGAACCGCACGCACATTCCAGGTTGCACCTACTGTGATCCGCAGATTGCGAGCGTCGGTCTTACCGAGGCGCAGGCAAAAGAGAAGGGCTTCCAGGTCAAGGTCGGCAAGTTCCCGTTCGTCGGCAACTCGAAGGCTACGATCCTCGATGCACACGATGGCTTCGTCAAGGTCGTCTCGGATGCGAAGCACGGCGAGATTCTCGGCGTCCACATCATTGGCACCACCGCGACAGAGATCATCGCCGAAGCCGTTACTGCAATTGAGTTAGAGGCGACGATCGAAGAGATGATGTTCACCATCCACGCGCATCCGACGGTCGCCGAGGCGCTCCTCGACGGCTTCTCAAGCGTTGAAGGCATGGCGGTCAACGTCTAGTCCGTATCAAGGTTAAGACTGCAGCCGGGCCACTTGGCTCGGCTGTTTTCTTCAACTGTTGAAGCCACAAACAGCATGCATATCAATCTCCTCAATCTCGGTCGCGTCCCATACAGCGAAGCGCTCGCCATCCAGCAACAGGTCATCGCCGCGCGAAAGCAGAATCTGATCGGCGATACGCTTCTGATGTTGGAGCATCCGCCCGTACTGACGCTTGGCCGTAACGCGCATCGCTCCAACGTTCTCTTGAGCGCCGAACAACTGACCCAACAGGGAGTCGAGCTGCATGAGATCAACCGTGGCGGCGACGTAACCTATCACGGTCCTGGCCAGCTCGTCGGCTACCCCATCATCGATCTACGCGGTGACCTGCCGGGCAAAAAAGGACCGCATCTAGGCCCGGTCGACTATGTGCGTCTGCTCGAGGAGGTCTTAATCCGCACCTGCGGCGACTTCGGCGTCATGACCCAGCGCATCTGCAAGCTCACTGGGGTTTGGACTATGGCAGGCGGAAGCATCCGCGAGAAAAAAATCGCGGCGATTGGCGTCCACGTCTCTCAAGGCGTCACCTCGCACGGCTTCGCGCTCAACGTAACCACGGATCTAAGAGACTTCGACTGGATCATCCCTTGCGGCATCACCGATCGACAGGTCACGAGCCTTGAACTGGAGGCCGACCCAGACCGCCAGCCGACGATGGAGTCCGCTCTCAACTCCGCCTCCAGAAACTTCGGCCGAGTCTTCGAGCGGCAGATGCTCTGGTGCGAATCGGTCGATCAACTCCTTGGCACGCATGTATGAAACGCGAAATCTCGTAAGACAGCCGCTGTTCGCTAACCGCACCGCGCAGCCAGGTTTCACTCAGCAGCCGTATAATCCCATTTGCGCACGCCCGATTGCGGACCGGGCTGATACCAGGCGGTTTTAGCCGCTCGCACCTGAAAGCCGCACCTGAAGTTAGGGGAGAAGAGAGATACATGCCGACTGACGTAGTTATGCCCCAGATGGGCGAATCCATCACCGAAGGCACCATCACAAAATGGCTTAAAAAACCGGGCGACGCCATTCAGCGGGACGAACCCCTCTTTGAGATCTCGACCGACAAAGTAGACGCGGAGATTCCGTCGCCCGCCGCTGGCACTCTGAAGGAGATCAAGATCGCCGAAGGAACTACGGTCCAGATCAACACTGTCGTCTGCAGCATCGACGAAACAGGCTCGTCCTCCGCACCTGCCGCCGCGCCCGCAAAGGCTGAAACCGCGGCTGCTCCCGCAGCGAACACTGTCGCAACGGCCGCAGCTCAGGGAAATCCCCCTGCCGCAACGGGTCCGGGAACCGAAGTCCTGATGCCTCAGATGGGCGAGTCCATCACCGAGGGGACCATTACCAAGTGGCTTAAGAAGGTGGGCGATACCGTCCAGCGCGACGAGCCTATCTTCGAGATTTCGACCGACAAAGTTGACGCCGAGATCCCATCGCCCGTAGCCGGTATCCTCTCCGAGATCAAGGTTCAGGAGGGTGCCACCGTCACGATCAACACGGTCGTCGCGGTTATCGGCGGCGCTGCCGGCAAATCGTCCGCTCCGGCTGTGTCTACTCCCGCTCCAGCCGCGGCTGCTTCGGCGCCTGCGACCTCTGCAGTATCTTCCGCTTCGGCAGGCGAACGGGTTCGCTCTTCACCGCTGGTCCGCAAGATTGCAAAAGACAACAACGTCGATCTCTCGCAGGTTCCTGGTACAGGAGCCGCGGGCCGCATCACCAAGACCGACATCGTCAGCCATCTGGAGCAGGGTCCGAAGCCTGTCTCCGCCGCGTCCGTCGCTCCTGCAGCCTCCTCGCCAGCCCCAACCGCTGCCAAGCCGGCCGCCCCTCAGCCGCAGCCCGGCGAACTCGTTCCGATGACCAAGATGCGCTCCATCATCGCGCAGCGCATGGTCGAGTCCAAACGCACCAGCCCGCACGTCCACACCGTCTTCAAGGTGGACATGACGCGCATCGTCAAGCTCCGCGAGAAGGAGAAGTCAAAGTACGAGCAGCGCAACGGCGTCAAGCTGACCTACATGCCCTTCATCACCCGCGCCGCTATCGTCGCGTTGCGCAAGCACCCCATCGTCAACGGTTCGGTGGAAGGCGACGCCATCCGCTACAACAAGAACATCAACATCGGGATTGCCGTCGCGCTCGACTGGGGCCTCATCGTTCCCGTTCTAAAGCAGACTGAGGAGAAGAACTTCCTCGGCATCGCGCGCGGCATCGTCGACGTAGCCGATCGTGCCCGCAACAAGAAACTTTTACCCGATGAGATCTCGGGTGGCACCTTCACGCTGACCAACTCCGGCATCTTCGGCGAGCAGTTCGGCACACCGATCATCAACCAGCCACAGAGCGCGATTCTCGGAATCGGCGGCCTCAATAAGGAAGCCGAAGTCATCACCGACAAAGACGGCAACGACTCCATCGCGATCCGCTCCATTCAGCGCTTCACGCTTGGCTTCGACCATCGCATCGTAGACGGCGCCGACGCCGGCAAATTCATGTCCGACTTCAAGGCATACTTGGAGAACTGGTCCGAGGACATCGGCTAGCAGCTTCAACTTTAAATACAAAAGCGCGGCAGACTTGAAATAAGTCTGCCGCGCTTTCTTTTCTCATTTCGTTTACAGCAGAGCCTTCGCCCGCAACACCAGCTCAACCGCCTCATCTGCCGTTGCACCAACCGCCGAGAGATGCCCCATCTTCCGCCCTTTTCGGGGCCTATGTTTCTCATATAAATGCAGCCGAACCCCGGGTACAGCAAGTGCCGCATCGAACCTGGGTTCGACAGCCTGTCCATCCTTCAGCCACAAATCTCCGAGCAGATTCGCAATGGCAGCAGGTTGCACAATACCAACATCACCCAGCGGCAGATCACACACGGCCCGCACCAACTGCTCGAACTGTCCCGTCACACACGCCCGCACACTCGCGTGATAGCTGTTGTGCGGCCGCGGAGCTAGTTCATTCACCAGCAGCTTCCCATCGGTCATGCAAAACATCTCAACCGCAAGAACTCCCTCAAGCTGAAACGTATCGGCAATCGCCTCCGCGATCTCTCGAGCCTTCGCCTCCATCTCCGAAGAGAGTGGAGCAGGAATTACGCTCCAGGCCAGAATCTGCTCCTCATGGTGATTCAGCGCTGCCGGATAAACCTTCACCTCGCCATTAGGAGCACGTGCAACCAACACAGAGATCTCTTTCGCCAGATTGACTGCCTTCTCGGCCACGCCAGCCCGCTCCCCCAACGCCTCCCAGGCGCCCCTCACCTCATCTTCGACAGAGGCGCCGACAGTAAATCCAACCTTACCCTGACCCCTTCCGTCATATCCGCCAGTCGCACTCTTACAGAAACATCTGCCGCCAAGTGCAACCACCGCATCCCGCAACTCATCCAGCGATCGAACCGCGCGATACTCCCCAACCGGAAATCCATTTCGCCGCAGCCAATCCTTTTGCTCGATCCTGTCCTGAATCACCGCGAGCATAGCACCGCCCGGCCGCACCGGCGCGTAGCTCGCCGCCGCTTCCATACTCGCCGGCGAGATCTGTTCAATCTCCAGCGTCACTACGTCACAGCCGCGCGCAAGATTCGCCGCCTCCCGCGAATCATCCCATCCCGCCTCGATGCATCCATCCACCACAAACCGCGCAGGACAAGCCGGATCGGGATCAAGCACAAGGATGCGATACCCCATTCCGCGAGCCGCCATCGCCGTCATCCGCCCCAGCTGCCCACCACCAAAGATCCCGATCGTCGCACCCGGCAAAATCGGCTTCGCATTCGAAGAACCAGAGCTCACGCGCCAACCTCACCTTCTCCGACTACCTGCGCAAGAACCCCATCCCGCCGCGCCATGCGCCAGGCCACGAGTCGCTTCTGCAGCGCCGCATCCGTAGTAGCCAATATCGCCACAGCCAACAATCCAGCGTTCGTAGCCCCGGCCGCCCCAATCGCCAGCGTTCCCACTGGAATCCCCTTCGGCATCTGCACAATGCTCAACAGCGAATCCATCCCTTGCAGCGCTGTCGCCGGAATCGGCACGCCAAGCACAGGCACAACAGTCTTCGCCGCAATCATCCCAGGCAGATGTGCCGCGCCGCCTGCACCAGCAATGATCACCCGAAGTCCGCGCGCAACGGCAGAATCTGCATAATCAAACAGAAGATCAGGCGTCCGATGAGCCGACACGACGCGCACCTCGTGCGCAACTCCAAACTCCTTCAGCACCTCGACGGCGCCTCGCATCACCGCATAATCGCTGCGGCTCCCCATCACAACTCCAACTAAAACAGTGCCCAGCGGCTCGGCGTCCATGGCCCGATTATACGGTTTCCAGCGCACACCGCGCCCCTGGCAGCACTACGAGCGATTTGCCCATAGACTCGCGTTCAAGCACATCACCACGCCGTCAATCGTCATACTCAGCCCCTGGGTAAACTTGTCCGCGTCGGCGATTTGCTTCCTCGTCACAGCATCGGTGATGTTGATCGCAGCTCCCACGATCTCCACCGCCGCATCCTTCTTTTGCTCCCCGGTCTTCGCCCCAAACAAAGCCTCAGTTCCTTGAATCACCCCTGGAAGCAGGGCGATCGATCGCAAAAACAGCTTCAGAAAATCCATAACTTCTCCTATCGCCTCAAGTAGTCAATCGCCATATGAAACATCGCCAACACAGCTCCACCTGCGCCCAGCAGCCCCTTGATACGCTGCACGCTGCGTTCATGCTGCTCGACCCTGTCCTCCAGCTGGGTCAGTCTCCCTGGCTGTCCTATCCCCAGCAGATGTTCCATCTGGTTCTTCAGCACACTCAAATCCGCTAATACCTGCCCTTCGAACTCTGTCACCTTCTCCTCCTTCCACCCATCACTCACTTACCGGTAAATTCGTAAACACCGCACTTGAAAATCGCGAGTACAACGGAGGCGTCGACCCATCGAACATCCTGACGTAGTAGTGCTCCACCTGTCCCTCGCGAGGAATCGAAAAGCTCCGCACCGGACTCCTCAGCACCAGATCCTGATCCACTCCCGGCCCAAAATTACCGTCCCGCCGCCTCACCTCGAACCCACCCCCGGTTGGAGGAGCCGTTCCACAGTCCACCTGCAGATCCGTCCCTGTAGCGCTCACGACCTGCAACTGTTGCAAATTTGCCAGCACGCTCCCACCAACCGGCAACGTCGAACTCAACGCCTTCTGTGGCAGCAGCGCATCGACAGCGATTGCCTCGGACAGCGTCAGCCCCAGCCCCTCAGCCCAGTCATTAGCAAACGCCATTCGATAGGTGAGCATCTCGGGACGCCCCATCCCATCGACGATCTCGACCTTTCGCACCACCGCACTCATCGTCTGTCCAGCGCTGGTAATTGCGAGAACATCTCCCGGCCAAACGTCCTGAGGATTTACCGCCACATAAGTCCCAGAGACAGCCGCCGCTCGACTGGCTGAAAAACTCAACACCGCCATCGCAGCACCCTCGCAATCCATCGAACTCCGCGCCGCCGGCTTCACCACCTTCCCCAGCCACTGCGCCGTTCCCGGCATGCCACCGGCAGCCTCCTCGGCAACGCTTGCCGTATCAGCCAACCGTGCCACAGCTCTCAGCCGCCCACGATACGTGACGGTTACAAGTTCCCCCGCCACTGGAACTCTGCCGGCAAAGAATGTAACCTTTCCTGCTGCAGATATCTTGCAATCAACGCCCTCACCCGCAACACCGATCAGCCGCGTCATCTTCACGCCGCTCGGCAGCGTACTCACCACCCAGCCAGAGCCCGTCTGCATGATCCTGCAGTAACCCATCGACCCGATCAGCTGCACGCTGTTCACCGCAACAAAGGTGCAGTTGGCCGGCGAGGTCACCACCGATCCGTCATACAGAACTGTAGCCGGAGTATTCGAAGCTGCCCCGAGATCCTGCAGTTCAAACACCACAGACATCGGCGCTGTCACCAGTCCGCCGCCAAACGACTTCACCACGCCATCCACCATCGCGTAGTAGTTTTGCAATACACGTTGTATCTCCACGCAATGCAACCGAATGCGCAGGGTATAGGTATGCCCCTGCAGCATCGGGAACACCGTCCCCACCTCAGCGCCATTCACAAATGGAACCGCAACCGTGTTTCCTCCACTCTGCCGCACGTTGTAACCCACAAAGCAGTTCGCACTCTGCGTAGCTCCCTGGTACAACCCGCACACCACCCCGGCGCTTGCTCCTCCAAGCTGCAGACTTCCCGCTTCAATCACCAGCGAGCCACCCATCTCCACCTGATCGATCGCGGTCAGTGTGGTCTGCCCATCGAAGCCATTTCCTCCAGTCATCGTCAGCCCGGATGCGCCCAGTCCAAGATGCGACCCCGGATCGGTGACTTGCCAGATCTGCGTATCGAGCACCGCCTCGTTGAAGCTGTCGAGAAGAAACTGCACCGAGTTCGCTGTCTTCTTCGGACGAAACGGGTCCTCCGAAAGCTGAAATACGGTCGTCGTTCCATCCCCCGCAAACGTCTCGGTAACATAGGCTGTCGGTTCAATTTCGCCGCTCACCGTAACGTCGTTCGCAAGCTCCTTCACCGCAGTTGTCTTCAACGCCGCCACCTGGAGCGAGCCATCTCCATCGCTCAAAGCGTGGGTCACCGTCCCCGCCGGCTGCAGTCCAATCGCGCCATCCAGCACCCGATACGCCGCATAGGTTGCACTCGCAACGCCGCCCGCATTCGCAGACCAGCTCTCTGTCTGCGAGGGTTCGTAGACTCCAACCGACAACCCGTTCTTCACGCCGGTTGTCGTAAACAACCCGGCATCAACGCGATCCGTAAGAGTCGTCAGTAGCTGTCCACCGCTCTGCCCCAGCCCCGCCCCACTCAGCGGAACGGACTGCTTATCCAGCAACCACTCATCGCTCACCGCACTGAAAGCGTATCGGTAGACTGAGCCCTTCAACCCAGTCCCCGCATACACAGCCTCCGGGTCCGTAGCGATATACCCCGTAAAAAGAACCGTCCCGTTTGCCGCCGTAACCACAACGCGCCCCCGCCGCACCGGCACCGTCAGGCCAGCATCATTCACATCCAGCATGCCGCTGCATATCGAAGGAGTGTTCAACGTGCGTGCAATCTTCAGCGGCCCGCTAGTACAAAGGGCACCGCTATAGTCCACCGCACCCGCGCCATCCAGATTGTCGATCGTTACCTTCACTGTGTCACCGCCCCCTCGATCGGGCCTAACCCCCGCATCGCGCGAACCTCATCCACGGTCAGTACGCCCGCCTGCAACAGCGTCGTCTGCATCTGCAGCTCCTCCATCTCATCCCTGCTCTCCAGGTCGTTGAAGCAGAACTCGAACTCGCGCCAGCCCAGCTTCTTCGCAAACAGGTCGCGCGTAATGTGCTCCGCCACCAGCTTCGCAACCGGAACCACCGCGCTTTGGAACGCCTCGTCTGCCATCTCCCCAGCGGTCGATTTGTTAACATCGCTCGCCACCCCAAGCAACATCGGCGGCAGATCGAACGCATTGGCGATCATCCGAATCAGCGTCTCCTGCCACTGCAGCCGCAGATCAGCATCCGTGCCGCCGGCAAACTGGATCACCTCCGGCTTCTGCTCGCAGCTCAAAAACGGAACCCGGCCCGTGCCTTCAATCTCGTCTTGCCACCACCGAATCAGCCGGTCGTGCTCCTCCGGAGTAGCGTCGTTCAACCAGATCGCGTACTGCGCCACTGAGTTGCTGGCGAGCTTCCCCGCATACCGGCTCGCGCTCAGAAACTGGTTCACCGTCTCAAACGCAACCTCCAGCCTCCCCAGGCCAAACGGCGTGTAGGTACGTGGATTCAGCCTTAGATACATCAGCTCATCATCGAGCAGAGGCACCAGGGACTCCTGTCCCATCCGCCCCGTAGCCTGCGCATAGCGAGGCTTGTTCGGATCGCCATCCCACTTCGTATCGATTTGGATCGTCGCGCCATCCACCGGCCAAAGATGAAACGGTCTCTCAGGGTCCCCCGTACTCTCCATCTCCACCGCGCCGAATCCGCCCACCAGCAGATCCTCCAGCACCTGCTCCCAGAGCACCCGAAAACTGTCCGAAGCATTCGGCTCTTCCAGACACTGCCGCAGAACCTTCATGCGAGCCTCTGCATCCTGCACCGTCACGCCCAAATAGCCGCGCCGCACCTTCACCTGCCAGTCCATGCTCGCGATCTTGTCCTTCACCACGTTGATCGCCCGGCGCACCACTGGAGTCTCGGCGAACTTCCGCAGATTCGTCGCAGTCGGCTTCGGCAACGCGTTCTGCCCAGGCCGCCCCGCCGGTCTGTAGGGACTTAGCACCGAGGGAAGCATAGCCGTCTTCCTCTCGCCCATCCCCGCATCGCCCGCCGCCGCCTCAACTCCCGCCAGTCTCTGCCAAACATCCTTCACCATCGTCCGAACGCCCATCGCTACCCTCTCTCTTTCCATCTCTACTGCAAAAAGAAAAGGCACAGCCCCTGGGCCATGCCTACGTTTGAAATCCACCATCTTTCCGAAATCTAGCCGGAACTAACCTCTCAAACCCTCAACTCCACCCGAGCCGTCTCGGCCACCCGAGCCAGATCGCTCAACGTCACCACGCGAATCTCCTGCCGCTCCATCGCCTCCACCCCAAACCGATACCGCTCCATCGCCTCGTCTTCAGTGTCCGAGACAGCCCGTAGCGGCTCCACAATCGCAGTCAACTCCAGCTTCGCCCCCTCCACCCTCTGCACGCCCTCCACCAACTGCGGAGCCGAATAAGCCAACCCCTTCGCCGCCTCCACATCGCCCTCCAGCGACACTGCCTGCAACATCCGAATCACCCCACCCACAGTTGCCTCTCTCGATCCAGCCCGATACCCACAATCGATCTTCATCGGATCGCCCGCCCGCGTATACAGCGAAGCCGCAATCCTCTTCCGCATCAGCCCCCACACTCCAGCCCGCTCAAACTCTGTCCGCATCGCCCCAGCGATCGCCGCTCGTCCCGTTTTCTTCCGCTCGGCCTTCACCTTCAACGGCTCCACATACATCTTCATCAACTGCTCAATCTCTGCAGGCAGGCTCTCCGCCAGGCAAGCACGCACCTCGGTCATTTGCACCGAGTTCGCCAGCGTATCCTCAAGGATCTCCATCACCGGCTTGATTCCCGGCGTCTGGCTGGTCCCGCTCCGCAGCCGAGCTCCAATCTCCCCCTCCAGCGCCTCCAGCAAACCAATATCCGCATCCGCATCCATGCACTTCACTCGAGCCCAGTCCCGTGTAAAGCGCACCACCGCGCTATCGTCGCGTCCTGCCTCCCGCAGCAGCACGCCGATATTCGCAAACTCGCCCTTCACCACATCCGGCACATACCGGATCAGGAAGAACTCGCATTGGACCCGCTCAGCCATCAACCTCCAAACCCGCTACCACACGTACCCACCCGACCCCAACAACTACATTACAAATTTTCCCACTCCACTCATCTCTTCAAACTGCCTCGGCACAACAATTTTCTTCCCCGACGCCCACATCGGGAATGGTTCCCTGTTCGAATCCCGAAACTCCCCGATCAACTCCCTCACCCGCGACCGCCGCCTCAGCATCTGCTCCATCAGCCGCTCGATCACCTCTGTATCCCCGCCATACCACTCCGGCGGCACCGCCTCTGCGATCTCCCACAACGTCCCAGCCTCCATCGCCTCCACCCGGCTCAGCCACGGCTCGAAGCTCTCCCACCCTGTCACCCGCGCATACACCTGGTTCCTCTGGTACACCCCGCGCAGTGGCGAATCCGGAAACGTCCACTCTCCCGCGTTGAAGCAAAATCCCTGATCGATAAACGTCGCCCGATACTTCTTCTCCCGAGGCTTCCTCTCAAACACTGCCTGCCGACCGTTACAATTCCCCGCCCACTTATCGATGCACAACATCCCCGCGAACTCCGCCAGGTTCCTCACCTCATCCAGCTGCTGCTCCGGCAGATAGTCCACCACCTGCCCTGGCATCAATCCACCCACAAACTGCGATCCGAACTGCAACCCCGCCGCGTACCTCTGCCGCAGCCCCTTCGGCATCTCGACAAACATATCCAGCGTATTCGCCACCAGCCACTCGGTTACCTCGACCACATCGCTCTTCGGCACCGTCAGCCCCACTGCTGCGGCCAGTCGTGTTGCGATCAGCTCATTCGCCAGCACCCGCACATCCTGCGGATTATTCTGAAACTTCACCACCCAAAGCTTGCCATCCGCCCCCAGCATCAGCTGGCTCTGCGCTCCACCTCGCATTCTTCTGATCGCCTGTACTGCCAATACCGCCAAGCCGAGCACCCCAGCAACAGAATAACCCGTGTGTCCTGCCGGACGGCCTCCTGCGCGGAGGGCGGGCGTTCGCACGCCTTTTTAGAGCTTCGCGCGGTCCTCCCGTTGGTCGGCACAATCTTCCCTCGCGACCAACGGGAGCGCCAACCGCAGGGGTATACAAACCACGAAGTGGCCGCCCCACGCGCAGTGGGCCCGTCCGGCAGGACATCATCTCTTCCCCAGCAACTCAGCCCGAACCGCCTGCCCAATCGCCATCGCCATCAAGCAATCATCATGCGCCCCATTCACAGCCCCAGTTCTCCCCCCAGCCATAGCAACGAAAGTCCGACACTCCCCCAGCAACCGCCGGCTAAAAAACATCCCAGGCGACTCCACCAGCAAAGCTCCCATCCGGCTCACCATCCCAGGCTTCGACCCCGCAGTCGTCAACCAACCCGCAACGCCACTCTGCTCATACACACGCGCATACCGCTCCACGCTATCCAGATAAGCAAGCACACCAGCTCCATGATTATTCCTCTCCACCGCAATCATCGCCCCGCCATACTCCCTCGCCAGATCCGCCGAAACCCTCGCCAACTCCAGCGTCCCCAGCCTCTGCTGCAACTCCGCGCACTGCAACCCGGACTCCCTCTCGATCACCTGCACCGCCGCAAAGTCGCCATCCGTCCCACCTCCGGCAGTATCGACCGCAACCACATACTCCTTCCCGGCAATAGGAGGCAGCCAAATCTGCAACGCCCCACCCCGCCGCATCACCAGAGGCTCACCCACCGAAGCCAGCCGCTCCTCCACAGCCTCCACCTCAAAGCAGCACTCGCCCGTAGCCTTGAAGCAGCTCTCCGCATCCTCTGCAAACTCCTGCGACCGCAGCCCCCGATAACTAGCCTCCAGCCCTCTGCGAAACCCAATCTGCCGCGCCGTCAAACCATGCGCCGTCACCAGCCGAAGCTCATCCTCCCGCAGCGCATCCACAGGACCCACAGGAGCCGCCACATAGGCCTCCTCCATCCACCACGGAAAAAAGTGCCGAACCACACCGCTATCCCGCTGACCAGCTAACTCGCCGACTCGTTGCTCCAGCGCCCGTCCCCACTCCTCATAGAAGCATCCATAAGCCCCATTCGGCGTAGACTCCATCACCATCTCGCCCCCAGGAGCAAGCGCCGCCCGAAGCCCCGCCAGCGTAGCCCCCGCATCTCCCGGCCACCGGCTCACCTCGCTGCAATGCAGATACTGCACCGTCAACCCACGCCCAGCATTCTCATCCCCCGCGCTCACCACGCGAAACTCACTATCCAGCGCCGGAAAACACATCTGCCCCGCATTCGCCTTACTCCGCCGCAGCGCACCCTCGCGCAGCTCCTCCGGCAGACACTCCCAGAATCGCTGCACCATCCGAAAGATTCCCTCTGCCGCCTCTCTCGTCTGCGCCACCTGCACCGTCATTACGCCGCGAGCCGTAATGGTCTTCAAAAAAAACCGTCCCGCCACCCAGGTTGTAATCCCCATCTGCCTGGCCTTCAGCACAATGTTCTGGTTGCCGCGCTCGCGTTCAAACGCCTTCTGCACCGCATTGGCCCGCAGCGGCCGCTCCACGCCCTCACGATCCCGAACCTTCAACCACCCCTCAGCCACCTTCATCAATCTCGTTGGGTTCTCATCCATCCACCTGCCAACCGTCAGCAGATCTTCCACATCCCGCTGAGCTTCACCCATTCCACCAACCTCATCCAGAAAAACTGCAGGCGCAGCCCCGCCAGCACAACGAGGCCGCGCCCAACTGCAACCAACTACATCTCCCAATGACATCCCGAAACCGTCTTAGGGTTGGGAACATCCCGCAGCGTCAACGACTTATTCGGCGGCACCGGCACCACCGTGCCCGCCGCCAGCCCATTGATCAGCTGCGACGAACTTCCAGTCACCACACCAACCGTAAAGGCCGACTGGATATTCGAGACCGTGTAGGTAGCCCCGCTCGGTCCGGTGCAATCAGGCAGCGTCAGTGTCTGATTTGCCACAGGACTCGCCGTTACATAGCCGTCCCCACTCAACATGGTGTAAGTCGCCGCGGTAACAACATGCGGATTCAACTGGCTAAACCCGAAGGAGTAGTTCAGCGTGTTGCTGGCGATCACACCCATGCGGTTTTGCAGAGTCTGACTAGGATGAATGCCGTCGGGGAAGTTGGAGCCGTTTGCCGACGCTCCGTCTGCCCCAATCAACGGCTCTGCCGCAAAGTCGATGACTCCCTCCGCACCCGCTATCTTTGCGCCAGAAAGAATGAGCGCGTCGTAGCTATCCTTTGCTGCATCCATCGTCCCGCCCGCTCCCGCATTGCCCGCCCGAGACAGCATCGTCCCCACGAACACCCTGCAGCCCGCAGCCTTCAGGGTCGCAATCTCAGACGACATAAAACTCATCGTCTGCAGTGGCGTTGGATAGCTGTTCAGGTCGTTGGTTCCTGCAAACACGGTCGCAACCATCGGCCCAGATCCCCCGCATTGCGGAGCGACACGGTTAGCTTCGGAACCAGCCATCTCGGCGAGCTTTGCTCCTGGAATCCCATAGTTGTTGATCACGTAAGGCTGCTGATTAGTCAGGTTCAACAGCGACGGCCAGGGTGTCGTGACACCGATACCGAACGTAATCGAATCGCCTATCGCAAATAGTGACGGCGCCGGCTGTGGAGCCAGCGCTGGAACAAGAGGAACTCCACGGCTCGCCGCATCCGATGTCAACTGTTGGCTGTACAGCTTCATCTGGGCAGCGTTCAGTGTCGGAAAGGCAACGGCGCGGTACATATTTCCATAAAAGCCCGAACCGTTGAAAGAACCCGAAGGGCTGGAGCCAAGAACAAGGTTTCCGCTCGTCTGAAAACCCGCCGAAGTCCCCCCGCCTCTCGTGCACTCGTTGCCATCAATGTAGAAGTGATCGGTGCTCGTTCCCGAAACCCCGAGAATATAGCCGAACACGTGGAACCCAGCAACCAAAGTAGTGCAGGAGCTCTGCGCACTTCCGCCAGAGTAGCTGGACGGAGAGAAGGCCGATCCCTGCAAGCCGAGATCCTGATAAAGCAGGTTCAACCCAGAAGGCCCGAGGGTCGACGCTAAAATCATCGAATACTGGTTTGAAGCCAGAGCAACCTGAGTCAACGGATTGACGTAAACCGAAAAGATCCATCCCTGCGAACCGTTCAAGCTGGCCGGCAGCGAAACCGATTGCGTCAAGGCAGTAAAACTCAATCCATTCGGTATCCATTGGGGTGCAGCCGCACCAGAACCCAGCGTGCCGCTATTCCCATTCCCACTGATATCCGTCAGAACCGATCCGCTGCCTTGAAGGAAGTCATAGTCAGCCGTCGCTCCCGCAATCGGTGCCACCCCACTCGGCAACCCCGATCCAGTCTGTCCACCACCGGTCGAACCTGCAGGAACTGACCACGTCCCATCCTCCCGCAGATAGCGTGCTGTACCCGCCGTCGCGCCAGGATCAGGAACCGCACCAGGAGAGTGAGTCGTACCCGAAGCTCCAAACAACGGAAGCTGCGCCGCACCCACAGTGCCATTCAATGTCGTCGCATTCACCGTCCCCGCATTGATCGTCCCTGCTGTAAACGCCTGTGGGCTGAACTGATAGTTCGTGCCTCGCAGGTTCATATGCAGCGTACTCGTCGTCGGCTGGAAGGAGACCGAATCCGACCCGGCACTGCTGTCCAACTCAAAAAGATCGTAGCCGGAGTTCCAGTTCCCACACCCATGAGAGTTGCAGTGAACTGAGAACACACTCTGCTCTCCCGCCTGCACATCCATCGTCCGTTGCCAGATCCCCTGCACGACGTAGGCATAACCCGGCTCAGTATGGGTTCCACCATTGCCCAGATAGTTGGACGCAGAGACGTTATTCGAAACCGTCCACCCGCTCACACCGGGGCCTACATTGTTCTCATACTCAACTCCCGCCGTCTGCCCCACCGTAGCACGAGGCGTCCACTGTCCAATGAAGGACACATCCGGCGCAACTCGCTGCTGATAATAATGCGGCTCTTCCAGAGAATCGTTCACGGCCCAGGCGACAGTGTTCGGCGCCAGCGTCAGTTGCCCATCCACGCTCTTCGTCGCCGTATCAAATACTCCCAGCACCTCGGCCATGGGATACAAAACATATCCCCCCGTCACCTTGGACACAGTACCGCCCGTGCTCGTACTGTTGGCGCCCGTCTCTGAGAACGTCAACGTGTTCGACCCAGTAGTAGTCACAACGAAGTTACCGTTGTAGCTCTGGTCCGCCACACCCGAGATGGTCATGTTCAATCCATTCACATCCACCGGCAACGAACCCGCCGTCGTAACCGTAACCACACCATTGCTCCTGGCAATCGCGGAAATCGCTAGCGACACATTCAAAAAGCCGCTGGTGTTCTTCTGCACGCCCACAATCGAAGTCAGCGAGCCTGCATAGTACAGACCCGTCGTTGAGTAAGACCCGACGACAGGAAACACCTGCCGGATCGCCCCCACCGTATCCACCGTCTGTTCCAGCCCATATCCGCACAACCCCCCAAACGCAATCGTGGTCCCGGCATAATGCGGCTTATTCAAAGTCATCTGCAGGTGTGTTCCATCCACCACCGAGTAGTTCGCCATCTCGTAGTTCGTGGTTGAAGTCTTGATAGGAGGGTCCATAAGGCAGGCCACCCCACTTGGACTCGGAATCGCGGCCGTACTCGTCGCGAATCCAGCCGTCACCCCGGTCGTCGCAATCGCCACCGTCACTGCTCCCGGAGCGGTGTTGTTTGCCTGAGACGGTATCACCTGTGCCGTCGCCAGAAACACGCTCACCGGAAAGTTCGTCCCACTGAAGGTCGCGATCGGACCCGGACCAAAGTTCACCTGGCCCGTTCCACCCGTCAACACCCCAATCGTAATCGTCTTCGCCGGATTCTTGTCGATCAGATATCGCCCCTCACCCTGCGTCCCCGCCGCCTGAATGGAACCTACCGTCACCACCGTAGATCCCGGAGAACACCCCGCGCTACAGACTCCCTGGAAGACGTTGAAATCCTCCTGAATCTGAATATCGTAGGGGTGCGCGCCCTCATCTGCCTCATCGCGGAATCCCCCCGACGAGGTCAGGATCTGCGATCCCATCAGACAATCGCCAACCCCATAGCAGTTGATTGCCTGCGAATCCAGAACATGCTGACCCAGCGTGTTGTACTCGCCCTCTACGTTCATCGCGTTATAGTTCGTCTTGAAGTAAGGAACACTTCCGATCCCCGCTGCAAACAGATTGGACCCCCCCGTCACGCCGCGATGAACGATCGACAGCGCATAGGAGTTCGGATCCGATGACCCTCCCGCCGCAAACTCGGCCTGGGAGTTCCGGGTCGAAGTCACATCGATGACCTGACCGGCATCAACTCCGGCCTCGACCGAACTCGTCGGGTTGAAGTAGGTATCGCGTCGCTGTCCGTTCCTGTCATCCTCGATATGGGTTCCTCCTGCGCCACTATTCCATGTACTCGCCGCATAGTTCTCGCCCACCGGATAGCTGTGTTCTACCTTCACCTCGCAGCCGCTCGCGCAATCAGGACTCGTCACCGCATTTGCAATTCCGTTGCCGCCCAGACCGGTTACATATTGGCTCGCATACTCATCGCCATTCAGGTTATTCACCTGCAGCTGCGTCCCCAAAGGCTGCACCACAACCTGGGTCGCTGCCGGCACCGTCGAAACCTTCTGTCCCAGCCCCGCCGCAACGCCGGTCACATTCACATCGACATAGTGCTTATCAGCCGCCTGGTTCGAAGTAGTCGGGTCGCCCGGTAGCACCAGCGGTCCAGTCATCGTATCCCCCGCCTTCTCGACAAACGGATTCGTGCTATCCAGCGGATGTCCCGTCACCGCGGCTGCAATCGCCGTGTCCACATAGTTCTTGCTCACCGTCTGCATCGCCACCGAGGTAGGAAGCACCGTGCTCTCGATCGTGCTCACCTGCACCGGAGCCTGGCTTACAGGAACCACCCAGAACTGCCGGCTGACCGTCCCATCATCCAGGTGATACACCGCCGTATAGTAGGTCCCAATCGGCGTCGACCCCGCATTCGGAACCAGGGCCAGACTCAGAGCTCCGTTCGTGATCGTAGCCGAAGTGGTGCCGCTCGGCACAGCCTGCCCGCTCGCGGCGGTAAAGGCCTGCCAGCTCACAATCACGCTCCCATTCGCCAGCGTCCCGTCTCCGCGGTAGATCGTATCTGTAACCTGCGTAGTAGCAATTGTGTTCGGTGTCGTCGCCTGTGCCGCAGCGGCCACCTTCATCACCGTCATCGCGCCCGGAGCTGCCAGCAGCAGCATCCCGATCAGCGTCCATCCCTTAGGCTTCCAATGCATCTCTGTTCTCCTCGTTCCTGTTCACTTTCGTTCGCCGCGAGCACGGTCCCTCGGCGCAGCTCGTTGCCGGAAGTAGTCCCCGGTTGCCCCGCTCCAACCCCCACAGGCTTGTGTTGATCCGCTAAACAGCCCGCATCGCTCCCGGCAGATAACTGCGGAAGCACAAAACCGTCTCGCCGTCGTTAGCGTCCTTCACCGGCAGCGCGCGAAACGCTCCCGCCAGTTTCACCTTCTCTAACGGTCCTGCCAGCGCCTCCGCCATCTCCGCCGAGCCCTGCATCGCCTGCAGCCGCGGATAGTGGTAGATCACCCGGTCTCCCTGCTCTCCATCCATCACAAACAGCCCCGACCACTCCTGAAAAAATCCGCCGCCCTCACGATCGACAAACCCCATCAGCGGACTTACCTGCATCCCCGAAGGCGGTGCTCCCGCCAGCAGCGGCGCTCCCAACTGCAGCACTCCGTTGGCAATCGACACCACCCGCCCCACATTCAACGAAACCCGCCGAATGTAATTGATGTCGTTCGCCACCGAAGCCGGCGAGCTAACATACGCCGCGCTAACCCCGCTCCCAACAAATCCCACCTGCGCCACATAGTCCTCATCGACCGACACCAGCTGCCCAACCTCAAACTGCGCCGCCGCCGCGGCCCCTACATTCAAAGCAGTCGCCGTCGATGCAGCCGCTCCAGTCAGCAAAACAGCCTGTGCCGCCCTGCCCCCACTCCCATTCGCAGCGGCTCCAGTCGCAGTCTGCAGCAGGTTCATCTGCTGCGACCCCGCAGCCAGCGCCAGCTGCAGCTTCCCCCAGCTCTCAAATTCGAGCTGCAACGTCGCCTCCACCTGCGTCACCACCTGGCTCTGCACCACCGCCGGAGCCCCCGTCGTCAGTGCGCCAATCTTCGTCTCGCTCTTCCTGGCGAACTTGGTGCACCATCCCAGATCCACCCATGGCGCCGGCGGCGAGCTCAACGCAAACGTCCCGCTATGCGCCGCATCGAACACCGTAGGCGCTCCCGCCGCCCGATTCACCGGAGCAAAGTAAGCCCTCACCCTCCGCGTCACCGGAGCCACCGCCCCCACCAGACCAACCGCAGTAACCGTCGTGCTCACAGCTCACCCGCTTCCTGGTAGCAAAACACCTCGACCGTAGCCACACGCTCCAGCCGCTCCGTGTTCACCACCGCAGCCCCAAACGCAGCGTCACCCCAGAACACATTCGTCCCCATTGCCACCGGAGCCAGCCCCGACCCGCCCGCCGCGCCAACATAGTTCCTCTTCGTCACACTCTGCGGAGCCGCACTCACCGCCGCCACCAGCTCTGCATCCATCGCCGACAGCAACCGCCCCCGATCCATTCCGCCGTTGCCAGAGTCGCCATCCGTCGCATAGCTGATCTCGCAAGTCATCGTGGCCAGCGGCAGCGCCCCCTGCGCATCCACGCTAAGCCCCGTCCAGTGCAGGCAAAACGCATTCACCGGCACAGTCGCAGAAGCCAGCTCGTTCTCCTCCACCAGCACGCCAGGCCGTATCACCCCGCGCAGTACGATCGTTCGTGCCGGATTCACCGCCGCCAGCCTGTCCCGCAGCGTGACATAAAACGTATCTCTAGCATTCTGCATTTATCTGTAACCTTTCCAGTGGCATTTACGCCGCAACTAAACCATCAACGCCAACGGTGCCCGCAGCACAAGCCGATAGACATAGGTAGCGCCGCCCACCTCCGACTCCGAAGCTGATTCAATCTCCAGCAGCATGTCGTCGATCAGCACTCCGAACGCCGTGGCAAACAAGACATTCGCAGCCGAATATCCCATCGATCCCACCAGCGCGTTCACCGCCGTAGCCGAAACAAACAGCTCGCTCTTAGCCGCTTTACCATTAGCCAAAGTAGCCCGTGCCTTCCGAAACACCACCGGCACCAGCGCCACATCCTGAAACGTCGGCACAGCCAGCCCCAGCTGCTCTGTCGTGTCGCCCGAACTCGCCAGTGCCGGCATCCGCAGAAACACAGACCGCCCCCCGCAGGATCGCAACAACACCTCCGCCGTCCGCAACGCCCTTATCGATGCATCTCCCATCGCCTCACCCGAGCCTCTCTGCGACATAGGGCTTCAGCAGCATCTGCACCTGAGGGTCGATGAGCGAGCTGCTGAAGTACTGCATCCACATCGTGTCCATCTTGGTCTGTTTCACATTCGTCCCCGGCGTCGCCTGTGCATTCTTCACAATCTGCACGCAAGCCACCTTCACCGCATCGGGCACCGTCACCAGCCCTGAAGTGTAGGTCACCTCAACCTCGTTGTAGTCGATCCCCAGAAAGTTCCTGGGAAACGTAAGCTCAGCCGTCGTCTGATTCACATCGACCGTCGTCACATCCAAGGCACTCCAGCTCCCCGGCACGCTGAACGCCCACGCAATCTGCTCATGAAACGGATCGGGCAATTCTCCCCTGCGCGGTCTTGCAAACCGAACCCTCACCCCAACCAGCGCCGAAGCAGCTCCAACCGCAGCCGCCAGCGGACGATAGCTCAGCCGCACCGTCTGCGCGCCGGCAGTCAACCGCATTCGCTCCACATACTGCGTCACTAGCAGACTAGGCCGCCGACAATAAGACTCCATCAGCGCGGAAGCCATCGTCACCCAGTCATCCGTAGTCTCTGCCGTCAGCCCATACTGCACATACTCCGTCGGCAACAAATAGCCCATCGCATCCCTCTCTCAAAAGCAACAGGGACCGGCACAAAATAGCACCGGTCCCCGCAGTTATCAATCAAACCAGTCAAAAACAGAAGAAGCTCTAGCGGTCAACCAGAACCTGGTAGTGTGCATAGTTAGCGCCCTTTACAACAACGCCGCCAAACTTCACAACCACATACTGCGAAGCCAGCGAACCAGGGACGCCGAGTTGGAAGATGCGAGGATTCGGATCGCTCAACCAGTGGTATTCGATCAAGTCCTCGGTCACGATGTAAGCCGGAAGCACAGCCGAACCAGAACCGGGAGTGCCGGTATAGCTCAGCGTCCACTCAGGAATCAGCGGAATATCGCCCGCCTGAGTCGAAAGAGTCTTTACGCTAAAACCGGCAGCGATCTCCTTGCTCTGCAGAACCACGTTGAACTCCGCCTTCATCTCGCGATCGATCAGATCGAGCAGCACAGGATTGGCATAGATCGCAGTAGGACGAACGCCAAACGAGCTGTTCGAAACCATCTGGGCAATGGTCGACTTGAAGCCATCGACGATGCTCTGGTTGGTGCCGATCGAAACCGTGTTGCCGCCCGCAGCAATCTGCGCACCCGCGCCAAAATACTGCGCAGTCGTAGGCGAACTGAGGCTGGTATCGCTGCCGTTCCACAGAGCAACGTCATGCGTACGCAGAACGCCGTCAACAGTATCGGCAAGATCCTTCGCCTGCAGATAAGCAAACTGGCTCTGCTGCTGGCCAAGCTCGATATCGAACAGGTTGTAGTTGATCTGCGCAACCAGGGCCTTCAGTGGAACACTGCGTTCCACGCGAGTCGGGCTCACCAGCGGCGCAACGATATTGCGCGGATCGACGAATCCAGCCGAAGCCGAAGGCGACGGAATCGCAGTCTCTTCAAAGTAGCGTGAAGGATGGCCGGTTGCAGGAACCTGCTTGATTCGGCGGCCAAAGATCCCACGCCGCTGAACCAGGTCCAGAATCTCTGTCTGATACAGCGGAACTTCAATCGCGCCAGGTCCAATGAAATCTGCAGCGCCATTAATATCGGTAAACTTCGCGTTCATCTTTCTCCCTTTCAAAACAAAAAAGGCACAGCCAGAGCCGCGCCCATCTAGAAAACTCATCACTGGCGCCGAAGGCGCGTCAGCCTCTTGTGGCAGATCGCGCCGTGCGCGCAGCACGCATTTGCTGTTGATCTAAGCCAGCAAGCCAGACCGCATCAACTGAGCCTTCACCGCAATCCGCTGCTCCACGCTCAAACTCACCAGCGCAGCATCGACAGCTCCGGCCTCCATCGTATCCACCGTTACTCCCTGCTTCGCCAGCAGGTTCGCCATGGATACAGGAAGGGTCTTCCGTCCATGTGTAACCTCAGCAGGCACAGAAGCAGCAGCGGCCTTCAACTCAGCAATCTGAGCCTCCGCAGCAGCCAGCTTCTCCTCCAGCTCTGCCTCACGCTGTCTCTCGACAGTTGCGACGATCCGGCCAATCGAAGCCTCGGCATCCATGGCAAAGTCGTTCTGCCGCTGTGCCAGCCTCTCGACCGCCTGCTCCAGCAAACCAGCCGCGGCAGCCAAACGCTCCACCGTGCTTCCCAGCTCGTCTTTCATCTCCAGTTCCATCTCCATGCTCTTTCGCCTTTCTCTTCGGTTAATCAGTCCACCCACTGAATCTCGTCTTAGGCCGCAACCGAGCCCTGGCCATTCTGCACATTCAGAATCGCCACTACGGCAGAGACCACATTCGCGATGTAGCTACTGTCAGCAGTAATGCCTGCCTTCGCCAACAGCGCAGTCACCGCCTGCTCAGTCAGCAGCAGAACCTCAGAAAGCTTCTGTGCACCCGTGCCGCTCTGCGCGCCGGAGGCCGCATACTTCTGCTCCACCAGCAGCACCGCCGTCTGAATCAGCGAAGTAGCATCGGCCACCTCATTCGCAATCGGAGCAGCAACCGGAAACAGAAGCCCAACCAGCTTCTCCACCGGAACCGCATACTCCACCGCCCACTTCAGCCCCTTGGCAAAGCCCTTCCCAATCGTCTCCATCACACTTATAAAACTCATCGTCCCCTCATTCGTTTAGGCGCCGAAGGCGGTCTGCCTCCTGTGGCAGATCGCGCCATGTGCGCAGCACGCAGTTGTCTTTCCGCTATTTACCGAGCCACAGCCACCCGTCGCCCAACCGAAGCCGGCCGCTTCACACGAAAGCTCGTACTCCGATAAGCGGCCTTCTCCCGCAGCAGAATCGCAGCCCCGGTAAAGGTCGCACGAGTCAGAGTCCACACCTGCGCCCGCATATCCGCCACATGTGCATCCGCCAGCTCATAGCTCATCCCCATCAAGTTTGACGTAGCTCCGCTCCCCTGGATCTTCGCCTCCATCTCCGGAAAGTCCCGCGCAAACAAGTAACCCGCAACCATCAGCTTCTGTCCGTCCAACTCAGCGGCTGTAATGATGCCGCACTTCTGTCGCGCATCATGTCCATCCCACCCCGCCTTGTAGTCGACAGCCATCCCCAGCAGACTTGGCAGCGCAGCCTCCGCAGCCGCACGCGTCAGCACCACCCGGTGCCCCTTCGCACCACTGGGAGCCTTATCGCTCGCCACATCCACCAGCGTCAACACTCCTTCAAACGGCAATCGGTTCGGATGTCCGTGCACTACCGGAAACTCCACCGCCATCGCCCGCATCTCCAGGCCCGCCGCACCCCGCAAACCATCCCGCCTGCCTGCAAGCTCCGACCATCCAGCAAGCCCAGCACTTCGCCGATGAAGCCCCTCCGAGTGTCCCATTGCACCTCCTGTATTTTTTCCTTCGCCCAACGAACCACACCACTACTACCGTCCCCGCGAACGTGCGCGGCTGCCTTTTTTCTCAACCGGCACGCCCAGCAGGGACATCCCCACCACGCTCTCCCGCGCTCGATCTCATAACGATCAATATCGATTACAAATAAATCTCACACCGATCAAGATCAGTTACAAATCACCGCGGAACAACCCCCGACCACCCAGGAATCCGCCTTACCTACTCCTCCGGCTCGCGAGCCATCTTCTCCAGCAGCTTCCCTACAACGCTCTTTCCTCGCCGCTTTGTCGCCTCCGGCATCTCGCCTTTGTCCAGGCCTCCCAGATTGGCCAGCATCTTTGTGTGCGCAATGCTGCCCTTCTTAGCCTCCTCCACAAACCGCTCCACAATCTCCGGCAGCGCCTCCGCCACCCGAGCCCGCGTAAACGTCCTGCAGAACTTCGGCCGCGGACCCTTCGCAGTAGCACCATCAGCTCCTGCACCTTTGTCTCCTGCCCCCTGAACTCCACCGTCCCCGTCCAGTCCCTGTCGCACAAACCGTCCCGCCACCCGCTTCCGTTCCACCCTGGTCTCCTCCCAAAAGCAAACGGGAGAGCAGCCCTCAGGCTCTCTCCCGTTTCAATTCTTTACTACCTTTCCAGAATAGCAGTTGGACCATAACTAATACGCCAACTTTTCAGCACAAATAATCACCATCGAAACAACGACTTACCCTCTCCGAGTCACTTTCCGCCTATTGACAACTTTTTCCTCACTCCCAAATCGGCACAGATGAACCAGCGACGAAGCGGTCCCCCTGCGAGATTGTGGACACGATGAAACCACTACCGCTTATGACGACGCGTCATCTCGACCGAAGACGCGCGGGTCTCATCGCACGACGCAATGGAGAGATCCCTGTATTTCCTCCTCTCCCCCCTGCGATTGCTCATCGTTCAGCTATCTCAACGCGAAACCGCCCTACTCCCAAAAAGCAAACGGGAGAGCAGCCGCCAGGCGCTCTCCCGTCTCAATTTTATTACCTTACCAGAGTAGCACTCGGCGCATAACTCATACGCCAACTTCAAGACAGAAATAACAGCAATTGAAACAGTTGTTTACGCCTTACAGGATAGTTCCAGCCTCTTGACAAGCCTTCGCAGGCTCCAGAAGTTTCCGTTCCAGGAAGATCTCCGTCAGCTCATCCAGCGCATCCGCATACTGCCGGTGCACCGACCTCAGGCTCAACCCCAGCAGCCCCGCCGTCTCCGCCTGCGTAAACTCCTGCAGCGCAATCCGTCGGATCAAGTGTTGTTGTCCCTCGTTCAGCTTCTTGAGACACGTCTCCACGTCATGCACGAAGATCACCACATCTTCAAAGCTGTGCACTCGGTAGCTCGTCACCTTCCCGCGAAACATCTCGCGGCCCAGCAACGACGGCGCTCTTCCCGCCTCCATCGACAGCCTCACATACCGTCGCAGCATTCCCTCCGTATACTTCCGGTAGAACGCCAGTTCCGGAGCCGTCTTCTTCTGTTCCACCACCTCTGGCAGCGTCTTCTTACGAGAAGGCGCAGCCGTAGCCCACACCACCGGCAGAATCACCAAAGCTGCACTCATCGCGCACCTCCAGCAACCGCCACCGCCGCGGTGCAGCCAACGCTGCGTACTACCCCGCTACGCCCATGCCGACGCTTTCTTCCTCCAGCATGCTTGCCTCGCGGAGCCGGAAACTCTGCCAGTCGCCCAGCACATCCCCGGCAGTACACACCGTCAGAGCACGTACGGAGCCAAAGCGCCCCGCACCCTTCACATACCTTCAAATCCATGCGCAAGTAGTTCACTTCGTTCCCTTTCAAGGCGTACTTCTCCCCCGGACGAGCCTCAAATTTTTTACAATGGTCGAGTGGGCTCGCCTAAGCTGCTATGGAACGCCGTTCGCTTCGCCGCTTCGCTCTCCTGGCTCCATCGGACAAACGACAACATTCATTTATCGTTGCTTCAGTTCGGTGTCGTACCTTGGGAAAAATCGATCACCCTGTCGCCCCGCCCACACGTCTCCGATCGCGGTCCAGCACTTCGGCCCCGAGCTAAGGTCTTCAGTCGCTTTACCACTTCGGTTCCGTATTGAGAAAGTCTCAAGGTTATAGCTTTTGACAAAATTACTGTCAACTGCAATCTTTCCTCAGGCTATGCTGTCTCGTATATCCCTCGTTAGCAGTAGTTTGAAGGCCAAACTTATTGCGTCAAGCGAATATTTCGCTTTATCTTCGCCATGCCCAATGATATGGTTCGCCGAAGGTTACCCTCCATTATGAACTTTCAAGATCTCCACGAACTCCTTCGGCTTGAACTCCTTCGACGCATCGACCGAGGCCTCCTCACCGGCAGCCGCCTCGCCCAGCAGGCCGGCTTCCAGCAAGCCCACATCTCCAACTTCCTCAACCGAAAACGCGCCCTCTCCCTCGAAGGCCTAGACCGCGTCCTCGCCTCGCAGAAGCTCTCAGTCGAGCACATCCTACCACTCGACCTCAACGCAGCCTCCGCCCCAACTCCCACCGAAAACCGCGATCCCATCGAGACCGTCCCCGTCGTCTCTCCCTCCGCCGCCATGGACGACGCGCGCATTCCCCCCGCCTCCATCATCGAGACCATCCAGGTCTCCGCCTCCCGCCTCCAGGACAACCGCGCCCGTCCCTCGAGCAAATACGCCCACTGGCAGCGCTTCCTCGCCATCCGCGCCGACGCCCAGCAATCCGCCGCCATGGACCCGCTCCTCTCCCCCGGAGCCATCGCCGTCCTCGACCGCCACTACAACTCCCTCGCTCCCTACCGCGCCCACCAGCCCACCCTCTACGCCGTACGCTGCGGAGCCGCTCTCCTGCTGCGTTTCGTGGACTTCGACGAGGGCCGTCTCATCCTCCGTCCCTACTCCCGCGACTTCCCCGTCCAGCTCCTGTCTCTGGCCTCGCACGAAACCCCGGCCGACTACCTCGTAGGCCGCGTCTGCCTCATCTTCTCCGAACTCTGAACGCCACAGAGCAAGGCGCCGCAGGCGCGTCAGCCTCTTGTGGCAGATCGCGCAGTGCGCGCAGCACGCCGTTGCTGTTCTCGCCGTCATGTAACCTGTCCCAAGCGATGAACCTCCGCATAGCAGCTATCCGCTCCGGCACCGACCCCGTTCGCAAGCTAACCACCGGCTCCTTCCACCGCTGGCTCGAAACGCCCCTCACCTGCCCCCGATGCGCCGCCACCTATCTCCTCGCCGTCGACTGGGACCAATCCTCCGACCGCTGGTTCCCCGAGACCTCACGCCCCCTCATCACCCTTCTCAAGAAGGCGATCCACATGGGCCACACCACCGACCACCGCGTCACTCACTTCGAAACCGAAGGCGTCATCGTCGAAAGCATCACTCCGCCTTCGTAACCCAGAAGTCACCCGCCGACCAACGGGAGGCCCGAGGCGAAGCCGGTATACACCCCACGAAGTGGGCGCTGCCCGCGTAGGGCGAACTCAAATCTTCAGCACTTATAGTTACCAGGAAAGCCCAACCCCCAAGCGTTCAGCCGTCTCCGTTTAGGACACATACCGACCGCGAAATCCCCGCAGAGCGCCCCTTGCGGCTCCCCGGGGACAAGCCAGCCTAAGCTACCGCCAACTCGTACTCTTCCGCGCTGATCACCGCGCTGATATCGGTCACCGAACCAACGTTAGTTACGCCTACTGCAGGCTTCTTCCAATCGCCCAGCGAGCGGCTCAGCATCGATGCTGCGCAACCCTCACCGCAAAGAATGGTGATATCCCGGCTCCGCGCCAACTCCGCATCCCACGGCATAAACGTAACGCCGTGCGACGTAACCTTGGCCAAAACCCAATGATTGCTGGTCTTCTTCTGCACCCCGCAAACGCATGTATAAATCGTAATTGCAGCCATATAACTCTCCTCTCCGTCCCGTTGTTCCCGCGAACTGTGTGCTACATCTTGCATAGTTGCACTTGGGCTGCCAATGCTGCGAAAACGTCCGTATTTCTTTGTTTTCAACGCGACTGCCGCATCCGTCACCACTCCAGCGACGCCATCGAATGCTCTGGATTGGCAAGAATAGGAAAACATTTTCCACTCTCCCGTCCGAAGGGTAATTTCTTCAGCAATAGAGCGGGGACACACTCATCTGATGCTGGAAGATCGATCAGCGGCCCACAAAAGCAACCATAAGCGAAGAATTAACGAAATCCTACCTTCGTGTCACAGGCAAGGCGTCCACCCACACGTTCTTGCTGTCATCCACTCCATTCCGTCTCGCCTCGACTCGTTCTTGCTGTCACCCTGAGCGCAGCGAAGGATCCCGAAGAGCTTCACTCCCCCAAACCGCCCGAACGTTTCACCCTGTACCTTCAGCCGTTTCCTCGGCAACTTCCTGTATCGACTAAAAACCAACTCAAAAGCTGCGCAACAGAAACTCCCTGGCACTAGCCAGCACCTTCTCTCGCATCGCGGGCTCGGGCAGCATCCGAGCGATCTCAACTGTCCCGATCATCGTGGAAAAGATCGAAAAGAAAGCCCTCTCCTTGTCCGCAGTTCGCCGGCCCGGCATAAAGGGAAGCATTCGATTCTTGTACTTCACCAGCTCCCCAAGCATCGGGGCTTTCATCGCCTTATCGGCCCGCGCCAACTCCGGAGCAAGAGCCGTCAAGGGGTACCCGTCTTCGGCGTGATCACAGTGCTCCACGCTCAGATAGGCCTTCACAATCGCCTTCCACGCCGTACCCGGTTGGGACCTTTCCCCAGCCTCAACCAGGCTGTCGGACATCTCGCGAAAAGCCTCGCACACCGACTCCATCAGCAGTTCGTCCTTGCTTCCGAAGTGCTTGTAAAAGCCTCCGTGGGTCAGGCCGGCATCTCTCATCACGGCTGAAACCGCGGCGCCGGTGATGCCTTCCGTGCGAACGCGGCGCGAGCCGTCTTTCACAATCTTCTGATGGACTTCGCCTTTGTGCTCTGGCCCATATCGCATAACGCATTATAGGATGCTGACGATCATCTCACCGTGCAACCAATCCGCCCGGGACCGAAGGACCGAAGGCCCGTTCGAAGAAATTCTGAGTCCATAGGATGATACAAATAATCCCATGTGGCAGGAGGCCCCAAATGTCGCCAGAAACTATCTTCCGAATCCATCTCGCTTTAGGTTATGTCGCGTGGCTACTTTGTTTCCGCGTGTACATCCTGCCCAGACTCAGGTCGATGGAGCCGTTCGAAGCGCACCGCGCCATCGCGACTCTGCATAGCTTCCGCTTCTTCGGCCTCGTCTTTCTCCTCCCAGGCGTTGTCGGCCCTCATCTCCCCTCCGGCTTTACTACCTACACCGCCTATGGCGACTTTGCGACTGGAGTCCTGGCCCTGCTGGCGCTTCTCACAGCAAGGGCGCGTCCCCTCTTCTGGCTGTTCATCGTTTCCTTCAACCTCGTGGGCGTGGTCGATCTCTTCCTCGCCTACTACCATGCTGTCCGGCTCAACCTTCCTGCGATGGCTGGAGAGTTGGGCTCTCTCTATGCCATCCCGATCCTCTACGTGCCTCTGCTGATGATCACGCACTTCGTCGCTTTGTACTGGTTGGCGCGCCCTCGGCTCAAGGCGGATCGAGCCCTCGCCCCGCATGCAGCCGCAGCGTAGATACGACGCGGCTGAGCAATCAAGCGGCGGACCATCAAATGAGGAGGTTCGCGACCAGCGGGAGCGCCAACCGAAGGGGTATACAAGTCACGAAGGGACCGCGGCGCGCGCAGGGCGCCCGTCCGGCAGGACAGAGCTTCGATCCAGGCAGTACCGGCGCTCCCCCGCTACCCTTGGTAAACTGAATGAATGCTCTCAAGGCTTTATGCAAAGTGGATGTACTCCTGGGAGACAGCCCTCACCACACGCGACACCAACCGCATCGTTCGCCCCCTCGAGTGGGGCTTCGACTGGCTCGAGGACTTCAGCCCCCTGGCTCTAGCAGCCAACCCGCACCTCGGCGACACGCCCGTGGCAGACGACTACGCCCGCATGACCGCCGTCAACCGCGACATCGTCGCGCGAGCCGACGAGTTCTTCGGCTACGAGACCCCCACCGACTTCCGCCTCGAGCGCCGACACCCCCAGCTCTACCCCACCAACGTCCGCCCCGAGACGCTCGAAGAGGATGCCGAACTCAAACGCCAGGCCGAGACCGGCGAGATCGAAGAGGCCGAGTTCCTTCGCTTCACCTCGCCCATCCGCACCCGCTATCCAGAGAACGACCAGGTCAACGCCCGCTGGTATCCCGCCCACCCCGAAGCACAAAAGGGAAGGCCGAAGCAGGCCATGATCGTCATGCCCCAGTGGAACGCCGACGCCTTCTCCCACAACGCCCTCTGCACCCTCTTCAACAGCTTCGGCATCTCCTGCCTCCGCCTCTCCAAGCCCTACCACGACGTCCGCCGCCCAGCCGAACTCGAGCGCTCCGACTACGCCGTCAGCTCCAACGTAGGCCGCACCACCGAGGCCTGCCGTCAGGCCGTAGTCGACATCCGCAGCTGCATCGACTGGCTCGAATCCCAGGGCTACGAGCACTTCGGCGTCCTCGGGACCAGTCTCGGCAGTTGCTACGCCTTCATCGCCGCCGCCTTCGACCAGCGTCTCCAGGTCTGCGCCTTCAACCACGCCTCCACCTGGTTCGGAGACGTCGTATGGGCCGGCCAGAGCACCCGCCACATCCGCGCCGCCTTCGAGCAGTCCGGCCTAACGCAAGATCAGGTCCGCGAGATCTTCTCCATCGTCAGCCCCATGTCCTACATGGACCGCTTCGCTGCAACCCCCAAACGAGTCTTAGTCGTCCACGCCACCTACGACCTAACCTTCCCCCTGAAATACTCGCTCGACGTACTCACCAACTTCGACGCCCTCAAGATCGACTACATCTCCAAGGTCCTCCCCTGCGGCCACTACACCACCGGCGAAACCCCCTACAAGTACATCGACGGCTGGTATCTAGGCTCCTTCATCTACAAGTCCTTCAAGCACCTCGCACAAACGAAGACCATCACATCTCTCGAATCGCACCTAACCGCAAAAGCTCAATAAATTCACTGTTTCTGAGCAATTACCACACGGTGTCATTCCGACCGGAGCGCAGCGGAGTGGAGGAACCTGCTTCTCAATCTGTCACTTCCAACGCGCGCTTGCCAAAGCAGAACACGCTTTACTGACGAGATGCGCGTTTATCGGTACCAATCCGGTGCCCAGCTATCCTCATCAGTCGAAGTTGCCGAAAACCCCGTTTTTGGGGCACCGCGGATTGCCATCGAAATTGCGACGGCGGGGATTTCCAGGATGGGAAAAAACAAGCCGAAGGGATTTCCCGGTGCTCTTCAGCTGCTAGTCCCCAAGGCGGAGCCAGAGGGGACGAAACGGGGCGCAACTATGCCGCGCGGGCGGGGATTTAGGCCAACGGAGCCAAAACCGCCTGGAGGTGGTGTGCTTGAGCCAGAGGGGACGAAGCGGGGCGCAACTATGCCGCGCGGGCGGGGATTTAGGCCAACGGAGCCAAAACCGCCTGGAGGTGGTGTGCTTGAACCAGAGGGGACGAAACGAGGCGCAACTATGCCGCGCGGGCGGGGATTTAGGCCAACGGAGCCAAAACCGCCTGGAGGCGGTGTGGTTGAACCAGAGGGGACGAACCGAGGCTCAGCCATGCCGCGCGGGCTGCCCAAACCGCGAGCCACATGAATGGGTGCACGTTTTGTTGCTCCGCTGCCGTGTGGTGAATTCATCATTCTACTCTGTTGAATGCTAAGGAGTATCCTCTCAACACGTCGATCATTTTTACTGGGATCTCTGTGGTGAGTGGCACATCTTCATACTTGTGACCCGGATGACCAGCCAGACCAACTGTTATCGCTGTTGTAAATCACGAAGTTGCGGTCATCCTGCATCACCGCAAAAGCACCCCAATGGCCTTGCGTGTTTGTCGCCAAAAGAGGCACGCCGTCGTACGTCTGCCACACTAAGTTACCGTCGCCCTGCATGACCACCTTATTGATCAAACGGTATTCATCGTAAAAGTTCGAGACAGCCCAACCTGAAAAATCCCCAGCTGAGCCATAGATGACAAAGTTGCCGTCCGTCTGCATGGCGACATAAAATTGTCGGTCGAACGAAAATAGCCGGTCCCCTCTTACCATCGTCCCATTCGTCGGGTTCGCGAGGCCACCCCCCGGCGGGGGATCATACCAAACCGAAGGATCTAGGATGCCGCCCGAAATATCTGCCATCTTCCACCTCCCGATGTATTCTTGAAAGGCTTCTTGGGACTACCCGGCGCGATTTTCGATGGAAAATTGACCTGCCTGCTGGCCCTCTCCACGGCGTCCAGAACGCATCGCGTTACCTACAGGACGCTCACGCTACGCCTTCTACTTAAGCGTTGTCAAGCCACACCAATCGACAAAATAGTACGTTAACCCACGGAAATTCCGCTAACTCTACAAGGCTTTATTAATTCACGTTCTGCTTGCGTTCCTGTGCTTGTCCCCTACCGCGTAAGTGCCTAAAAGCTCAAGGTCCAAAATTTCACCCCCTTCTATAACATGTACATCGACGGCTGGTATCTCGGCTCCTTCATCTACAAATCCTTCAAGCACCTCGCGCAAACGAAGACCGCCTCAGCACTCGAACCTCAAGCAAGTCTCAAGAAACGGTAAGCCTCGGTAAGCACCGAGTGGCTCTGGTGAACGTTAAGGGCACGGCTGGTAGCCCAAGGCTTTAGCCTTGGGTCTCCGTGCCGCAATTGGCCCATCTTCAAATGCGGCTTTAGCCGCTGGGGTCAGCTCTCAGAAGGCTCGTACCCTTAAACGCGAAGCTCTTTAAGCTGTCGCCGCAAGTGACGTGGCTTGCGATTGTGGCTTCTTGCGGAGGATGGCCGCGGAGATCAGGGTGATGAGAAGCCCCACTGGGAACGGTTCTATGAAGGTGTAGAGCGCGTTGACCAAGGGGTTCTCGTACATCTGCTGCTCGTGGCGGATGGCGGCGACTTTGGCCTGGATCGCTTCGGCGGTGCCGGGTGCAGATTGAGCCTTCTCAATGAGCTTAGCGAAGTAGCTGTCCATGATGCCGTGCATGAAGTTGAAGTAGAGTATCTCCCACGTCACGACGTAGAAGATGCAGGAGATGAGGGTGATGCAAATGCCAATCGTGAAGGCACGGCCGAAGGTGATAGTGCCGCCGGCGAGGTTGTCCCGGTAGGAGCGGATGCCGAAGTAGACAAGGAGGAAGGAAAGCACGATGGTCGTGTAGCCGATGACCAGAGCTTTTTGACCGTGGTTGAGGTCGCTGAGGAAACGGAGCGTGCCGCACATCATGACGGAGGAGAGAACGCCGGAGATAAGGCCGAAGGTAACAATGGTCTTCTTCAATGTGAGGCTCCTGTAGAGGTGGACTTGAAGACACTTTGCAGGACGGAGGCGGTGCTTGTCGTCATGCTTTTGGGTGATTTTGAGGGATGGGTGCCGCAAATCATGCTTTGGGATGAGGGTATAAGAGAATGCCGAAAAGTCTTCTTTCGTTAAGGGCACGGCTTCAGCCGTGCCGTAAAGCGCTTCCACTGCAATACGGCTTTAGCCGCTGGGGTACGTTTTTCGGTCACGCCACGACATTTCAGGACCCCGCTCAGAGCACTTTCACTGTCACCGCGCCCAATCCTACGATATGCGAGCGCCGTTCTTGTTGGGAAAAACGGATAGTGGGTCAGTTTGATGTGAACGACTCAACTTGCCGAAAACCGGACTTTGCAGACACATGTGCACCGTCCACCTAAGGAGCGTTTGGGTAGATCGTGATCGTGAAGTTGTCGACGTCGTGATCGACCGAAAAAGGGGTGGGGCCGTACTGCGGGTTTTTTTCGTGGTATCCCTTGACGGACGCGCTGATAGTGTATTTGCCAAATGCAAGACTAGTGAACTCGAAGTAGCCGGCGACGAGCGGGACGGTCTGAAAGTCCCAGACCGTTTCGGATGAGAGGGTCACGCGCATGCCATCCGCAATTGGCTTGTTATCGCTTGCATGAATGGTTCCGCGGATGTATAAGCCGGGTTTGATGACGAGGTCCGGAACCTGCAGGTACTGGCCGTCTTTGCCGACGTAGACCTCGATTGGGCTGGCTGCGCCGAGGGTGGAGATGGAGTCCATGGTGGCGTAAAGGTACCAGTCGACGGCGGCGGGAACGTTGGGAATAGTGAAGCGGCCGTTTGCGTCGGTCCCGATGCGAACTACTTCATATGGATTCCCGATGAGATTGAGGTTGTCGCCGAAACCGCCACGTTCCTTCGCGATGAGACCGATCTGGGCGTTGGGGACTGACTTACCATTTTGGACGAGACGGCCGACGATGGTAGCCCCATCGGCGAGGGTGACGGAGCGGCGGTCGGGTCCGGTCTCCATGACAACAAACTTTGGGGCCAGCCCGCGGGCTTCGACTTCGAGGAGCATCTTCGGCGTGGGTTTCGAGTAGGCGACTTCGAACTCTCCCTGCTTGTTGGTGACTGAGATGGGCTGAAGTCCCGGGACGGCGCCGTAGGTGCTGCCTTCTCCAATGATGAGGCCGGTTGGATTAATGATCGCGTCCGGGACGGGCGAGCCGTCCGACTCGACGACGCGACCGCGAACGGTGCCACTGAAGTCGGCGGTTGAAGGTCTGGCGGCGAGTTTGAGGGAGACAGTGGGAACTTTCACCGGGTCGATGGTCTTAGTAATCTCGGGGACGTATCCGTCGCGGGCCGCAAGCAGGGTGAACCAGAGGTCGGGGGCGAGGTCCTTGATCTCAAAGGCGCCCTTGGCGTCGGTTTTGGTCCGCTTGCCGCAGTCGACGTAGCAGCTTGGGCAGAAAGTGCTGTAGCCAACCTTGACGCCGGCGTGGTAGACCATGACGGTAACACCGGCAAGTGGGTGGCCGTTCGAATCGAGAACAGTGCCGGCGAGGCTAGGACGTGGGGTGGCGCCTGAGAGCAAGGCTGCAGAGCCGAGGATTGCGGCGAGTAGAAGTGCTCTCATCTGGACCTCTCAGAGATGCGTTGTGCGGTCGAAGAAAAGCTTATATGCTCGCGATCCTACGGGGCCACTTCGGGTCCGATTGATCTCGATGCTGACGAGTGATGTCAGCCAGAATCGAAAGTCCTTGAAAACGGGGTTTTCAGTTGCTTCTTGCGGTCACGGACTCGAAGCTGACCCACTACCGCAAAACGGCCATAGCACCTGAAGCCTCGGGTACACCACAGCGAACTGCTCTAGGGGAGGAGGCCGAGTTGTTTGCCTAGCTGGACGGCCTGGGTGCGACGGCGAGCCCCCAGCTTGTCGAAGGCCCGGCTGCAGTGGGTTTTGACGGTGTTCTCACTGACGAAGAGACGGCCGGCGATCTCGCGGTTGCTGAGGCCCTCAGCGATAAGGCTCAGGATCTCGAGCTCGCGAGGGGTGATGCCGAGTGCGTCGAGCTGGGGCTGGTTCGCAGTGAAGGGGTCAAGCGTAGCTGGCGCGGCCGGGGGGACGAGGACTTCGCGGAGGATGATTTTTTCGCGAGGTTTGGTGAGCTTGAGGCCCAGCCAGATGCCGAAGGCAGAAAAGAGGATGGCGACGATGGCGCCATAGATCTCAAAGGAGTGCTCGATGACGAGGAACTGGTACTCGGACCAGCGGAGGATGGCGATGAGGACGCCGCCGACGAGGCCGAGAAGTAGGACGTGGCTGAGAACGGTGCGCTTCATCTCTGTTGGGTGGATTTTACTGCGGTGGCCGATGCCAGGGCTAATCCTGAACTCTGCCGTTGCAAAGACCCAGGCACGCTCCGCAGCGCTACTCACCGGGGAAGCTGGTAGCCAATAACAAAGCCTCGGACTCTCAACTTCACAACGCGCAGAGAAAAGCCACGAACGTCTCACATTCGTGGCCTTCTAATCTTCTGATTGAACGAAGCTGTTTATCGCTCACTATTGATGGAGGAGTCGAAATCCTCTCGTGGCGTCCCGCTCCACTTCGCGACAAGAAGCGGAAGAATCACCATCATCGAAAACGCAATTCCAATATATAGAGTCTGCATAGGTGATCCTCTCAAATGCTGCTTGCTGTAAGTAAGAACGCCAACAGCTACCGAATGGATGCCCCCGTTAAAACCTTATTCGTTCGAAAACCAAAATTAACCGTCGAAATATCTCGAAATATTACATTTTCAGAGGCAACCAACTTGGCAACTACTCAACACAATAGAAACAACTCCTGGCGGACAGCAGGCGTAAACTGCCCGAACCTACTGCCCAGGAGGACCCTCTATGTCCATAGAAACCAATCCCGCATCCGCAACGGAGACGTTTGAAAAGTTCGTTGTTGCGATCAACAGCCACAACATTGAAGCTCTGATCCGGCTCATGACAACCGATCATCTCTTCGTAGATTCGTTGGGCAACCGCGTACAGGGAGCCGCTTCCATGAAGACCGGCTGGCGCGCATACTTTGCCATGTGCCCGGACTACGCCATCGTAGTCAGAAAAACTCTCGCGAACTCAGACACAGTCATGTCGACTGGCGTAGCCGGCGGCACGATCGACAATGTCGCCTGGCAAACGCCCGCAGCCTGGCTGGCAACGATCAACAACGGGCAGGTAGCCGAGTGGCGCGTCTTCGCGGACAATAAGCCGGTCTATGACATTCTGGCGCTCAGACCGCGCAAGCAGTCCTAGGACAGAACAAAGGAGCAGAACGAAGAAGCAGAACAAAAAATAAACTTGAAATTCGTGGCGCATTTTTAGCTGCCGAAAAGTGCATTGTCTCGTGTCCACATCAGCCACGCATTCCACCACAAACTCACCATCAAAACACCACACCGAAACACCCCCTTTTCCCAAAACACCCCTCAAAAACTACAGCAAAACCACAAAACCCCACTCCGCCACCACCCCAGAAAAAAAACGCAGAAAACCGTGACATAAAATAACGCCATGCCCATCGACCGTAACGCCCCGCTGGCCGCCGCCGACCCCGAAATCGCCGCTCAGATTGAAAACGAAATAAAGCGCCAGCACGAAGGCCTCGAGATGATCGCCTCCGAAAACTTCGTAAGCCGCGCGGTGCTCGAGGCCGCAGGCACCGTTTTCACCAACAAATACGCAGAAGGCTACCCCGGAAAGCGCTACTACGGCGGCTGCGAGTACGCCGACGTCGTCGAAAACATAGCCCGCGACCGCGCCAAACAACTCTTCGGCGCCGACCACGTCAACGTCCAGCCCCACTCCGGCTCCCAGGCCAACGCCGCCGCCTACATGACCATCCTCAACCCCGGCGACTGCCTCCTCGGCCTCGACCTGGCCCACGGCGGCCACCTCACCCACGGCCACAAGCTCAACTTCTCAGGCAAACTCTACAGAATCGTCGGCTACCAGGTCCGCAAAGATACCGAAACCGTTGATTATGATGAACTTGAAGCCACCGCACTCCGCGAAAAACCTAAGGTAATCGTAGGGGGAGGCAGCGCCTACCCGCGCCAGTTCGACTTCCCCCGCATGCGCGCCATCGCCGACAAAGTAGGCGCCTACTTCATGGTCGACATGGCCCACTTCGCCGGCCTGGTAGCTGGAGGAGCCCATCCTTCGCCCGTTCCCCACGCCCACATCGTCACCACCACCACCCACAAAACCCTGCGTGGACCGCGCGCCGGCATGATCCTCTGCAATCAGGAGTTTGCTGCAGGCGTAGACCGCAGTGTCTTTCCTGGCCAACAGGGTGGCCCACTCATTCACATCGTCGCGGCCAAAGCAGTAGCCTTCAAAGAGGCTCTGGCACCGGAGTTCGCGACCTACGCGAGCCAGGTAGTCACCAATGCCAAAGTCCTCGCCGAAGCCATCGCCGCCGAGGGCTATCGCATCATCTCCGGGGGCACCGACACGCATGTCATCCTCATCGACGTCTTCCAGAAAGGAATACTAGGCTCAGAGGCAGAACACGCTCTGGGAGAGGCTGGGATCACGGTCAACAAGAATGCAATCCCCTATGACACGAACCCGCCGATGAAGCCCAGCGGCATCCGAATCGGCACGCCAGCCTTGACGACAAGGGGTATGAAGGAGCCCGAGATGCGCGTCATTGCCGGCTGGATCGCGCAGGCTCTCGAACACCGGACCGACTCTACCAAGTTGCAGCAGATCCGCAACCAAGTGCTCGAAATGGCGGAGAATTTCCCTCTGTACAAATGGCTGCGAGAAACATAACCTTCTCGAAATCAAACTGTTTCAGCCTAAATAGACATCGTAAGTGCGGTATGTGGCGCGGCAACTTCGATTCACCGCTGCAGCCGATAACGAATCTGCGAGTATAGTTTTCGCTTGAAACGCTGACACAGACCGATGGCAGTGAACCAGGAGCGCTGTCTTTTCGAACCTTCGAAGGAAAGGGGACTTTATGGCGATGCAAATGTTGACCTGGTTGATCGCCATCCCCCTGCTAGGTCTCGTCACCGGCCTCCGAACGATGACCGCCATGGCTGTTCTTTGCTGGTTCGCCTACGCGGGTCATCTACCAGTAGACGATAGCTGGGCGGCCTGGAGCGGAAAACTCGTCACCGCAATCGTCTTCACCGTGCTGGCATTAGGCGAGCTCGTTGGGGACAAGCTACCTAAGACGCCCAATCGAACGGCACCGTTCCCATTGATCGCAAGGCTTGTCTTTGCCGGTCTGGTTGGAGCCATCGTGGCTGCAGGACTCAACGGATCCGGAGTCGAGGGCGTCATCCTCTGCGTGCTGGGATCCTTGATCGGTGCCTTCGCCGGCTTCCTGATTCGCCGAGAGATCGTAGTGTGGTTAGGGTGTAAAGACTGGCCGGTGGCACTCGTCGAGGATCTGAGCGCGGTCCTGGGCGCGGTCCTCGCGATGGGGATTGTGACCGGATAACGCGTTTTGCCACAACTACATGCTCAACTTCTCTCCGGCCTTGCAAAGTTGCAAGACGTTGCAGTTGCCCCCGATACACCGAAAAATTTGGCAAAACTCAATCGCGTCAGAGTAGGATGTGCCATACCAACGCGTGTAGATAGCTGAAAGCGAATCCTCGCATGGGCCTGGGACGAGTGCCGAAGCAAAAGAATCTGTTCCTGCTGAAAAGATCAACTGCCGGGGCCTCTACTGGGAGGTAGAGACATGACAAGAAGCATTACGCGGATTGTGCTGACGATTTTGATGTACGCGGGAGTTGTAGTCTTCCTGTTTCCATACTTCACGGGAAGAATTACAACCGGCATTCTCTTCATGATCATCGGTGCTGGCGCAACCGTGCTCTTCGGAATACTCCGCTGCTACCTCACCGAAGGCGACTGCGGCCGTATCCCCCATCACAGCCGCGATTGGTAGATCGCTTCTGAGCCACAACCCGGTCAAGTCAGCGATAGATCCAGTGCCAGCACTTCAGCGATCTTCGCGGCTGCCTGTGGGGGCGTACATAAACTCGTGTCGATCGAGATCCGTGGCTTCGGCAGGAATGATCCCTCGAATCCTCCCGCCGTATGAATCTGATCGAACAGCATCTCTGAAGTCAATTTGCGATATTGAAGTCGCGATGGACTGTTCAGTCGCCGCTTTAACTCGCTTAGCGGACAGACGAGTTCGACAAACTCCACCTCATCGCCTCTCTGAGCAGTGGTATTCAGCGTGTTCGGAAGAAAGCTGGGCCGCACCGTTGGTTCGGGGGCGAAGGTAAAGATGAGGGCTGGCAATTGGCTAAGACTGGCCTGATCGAATACCGAAAGCCAGATCTCTTCCCGCAGTGCGACGAAGCCTGGCGAACCGAAGTCAAAGACCGACAGAAGCAGATCGACCGTGAGATGGTTGTGGAAGAGTTTGTAGCCGGTCATCGCTGCCAACTCCTGCGCGACGCTCAACTTTCCGGTAGCGGGCAGACCATAGAGAAAGATCAGCTTCATCGATTCGTATCCTTCACACGCAATTACTCCGCGCCAAGTATACGAGTCCCATTCCTCAGGCCGTTCGAGACGGCGCAACAGATCGCAGCCATTCCTCCATCACGTCGTGCCCAACGACGCCAGCCTGCTGTTTCACAAGCTTGCCGGCCGAAAAGACGGCGAAGTTGGGGATACCGCGCACCTGGAACCGTGCGGCGAACTGCTGGTGTTTGTCGGTATCGACCTTCAACACAAGAGCGTCTCCCGCCATATCCCTCGCCGTGCGCGCAACCTCTGGAGCGGCAGCACGACAAGGCCCACACCACTCCGCCCAGAAGTCAACGAGAACGGGGACGCGCGAGTTTTGGACAATCTCGTCGAAGAGCGCCGCATCGACCTGCAAAGGCTCGTCGAGCGGCGGCAGCGGAGTCTTACACGCGCCGCAACGGCCTGTGTCGGAAAGGTGATTTGCAGCAATACGATTCTTCTGGCCACACTGTTTGCAGCTTCGAATTGCAGGCATTAACGTCTCCCATTCCACTGAAATTAGATGTTTCTTTGCCGATTTGGTCTCACCTGCTAGTTGTTCGCAAGCAGTGCTCCAGCGTTCTTCTTCGGCTTGGCAACAAGCGGCTAAATCGAGATTGAACGAGATTTCCGCGCGAATATATCACGGCCACAGCTCAGGCGCGCCGACGATATCGGATGGAAAATTCGTAGGTCGGGTTCGGTGGAAAGAGCCGCGCCACCAGGCGAAGACGATCCGCGAGTGCCAGAGGAGCGAGCAGCGGATACTCACGCTCCCGAAGCTCGGAGTAGTCGAAGTCTACCGAGAGCGAGAGCTGATAGATAGCGACTGCGTCCGAGAAAGCAGATTCAAGGAAGGCTATTTTGGCCTTCTCGTCGATCACCGGTTTGCCGTCAATCTTTTCCGCCTTCCCGCCAAGCGCGAGACCGCGGCTCTCCCAGGCATCCTGGCTGGTCTCACCGCGAACATCAGCCAGAGCCTGACCCCAGACGAGCTGGTCAAAGGCCTGTGGAACACCCACAGCATCGACGAAGGCGTGGCCAACATTGATGAAGAACTCAAACGCCAGCGCAAATCGGTCCCCCAGCAGACGAGTAGAGATGAAGACGCCGTCCGTGCCATCGTGCGTCACGTTGCGATGGCAGATCGCCTGGTCGCCGAGCTCAGGTGTGTAGGCCGACGCAACCATCGTAGCTTCGCTGCCCCGAGCCTCGCTCAAAGCAAGCGGCACAAAGTAGTAAGTCTTGCGCGAGATTGCACCGGAGATGGTGATGGGCACAGCCTGGACCATGCGCTCGAGGTCACTTGCCTCAAGGTTGTTATCACCAAACGCCGCATAACGAATGCCGTTTGGCGCCTGCCGCACCACTGCCTTGCGGATCACCTGTGCTGCTTGTACCAACTCGCTCTGAACACCTTCTGCCATAAAGCAGTATTCTACTGGTATGGCGCAAGCATCGCAGAACGGAAGTTCAGCCTCGCCTCGAACCTTTGGCGCGGGCTATCTCTTTGGTGTACCCCTGGGCGACCTGGGCTGGTTTACCAGCCTCCTGATGAGCTTTGCGCTGGGGTTTGCAGCTTTCTTCGCGGCGACCTTCTGCGCAATCCTCGCAGTTCTCTTCTACAACACGGCAACCCACCATGCGGTCGATTTCTCGCTGACCTACACGCGGGTTGGATTGCCGGTGGGCGTCCTGGTGCTGCTGGTGGCGCTGTCTTACCTGGGCACCCTGTGGATACGCAGGCAGCTTCGCAAAAGCTAATAGCCAGTCAGATAGTTTTCGCTCGGTTCTCCAAATAAGTCTGAGAAGGGATTCGCTCGATGCGGTCTATCGGTGATATCTGCTATTCTTCGCTCTCAGAACACTTCCGGAGGACCATCAAGTATGTCATTTGTTCGTGCCTTTGCGCGTTGGGGCTGCTGTACGGCTGCAATCGCAAGCTTCGCCGTTCCTTCCGTCGCCGCAGACAAGAAAGCCAAAGATGCCGCGGTCGAAACCCCTTCCTACTACGGACCGCAGCCCGCGACCGAGAACATCGATCTCACGATGTATGCGCGAATCCGCGAAGAGGGCTTCAAACACTCCCACGTGATGGAGTTCGGCGGGGCATTGGCCGATGGAATCGGACCCCGGCTAACCGGCTCGCCGAACATGGCCAAGGCCAACGCCTGGACGCGTGACACGCTGACGAAGATTGGTCTCGAAAACGCACACCTCGAAGATTGGGGCGAGTTCGGCATGGGCTGGCAACAGATCAACACCTGGGTGCGAATGGTGTCGCCCGATCCAGAACCCCTCTGGGCACAAGCTGCTCCATGGTCCCCAGCAACCAACGGTCCGGTCACCGGCGAAGTCGTTTATATGAACGTGCAGGAGATGAGCGACCTCGAGAAATACAAAGGGACGCTCAAAGGCAAGATCGTTCTCCTGGGCGCAATGCGTCCCACCCCCGACATCACCGACCCGTTATTCCGCCGCTACACCGATGCAGAACTTAAGGAGATGGAAACCTATGAGTCGCGTGGCGGACGCTTCACCCCGGGCTCTCCAGAATTTGCAAAGTTCCTCGCCGAGCGCATGAAGATCAGCGAGATTCGAAAAGCTGCCCTCAAGATGATGGCAGACGAGGGCTCGCTTGCTGTGCTGACACCGAGCCGCGACGGCGGAGACGGAGGTGGAACCGGCATTATCTTCGACGACAACGGTGCGAACCTCGCCCGCGACGCACAGAAAAAAGAAAACGCAGTCACCATCCCCAACGCGGTGATGATGATCGAGCACTACAATCGCCTCGGACGCATGGTAGAAAACCACGTCCCGGTAACGCTCGAGCTCAACATCGAAACGAAGTTTACCGGCGACCACGAGCATGGCTTCGACACGGTCGCAGAAATCCCCGGAACCGATCCCAAGTTGAAGGATCAGGTCGTCATGGTCGGCGGCCATCTCGACAGTTGGATCTCCGGTACCGGCGCGACCGACAACGGCGCAGGTTCGATCGTCGCAATGGAAGCCGTTCGAATCCTGAAGTCTCTCGGCGTCAAGCCCAAACGCACCATCCGGATCGCGCTCTGGTCTGGCGAAGAGCAGGGTCTCTTCGGCTCACAGGGATACGTCAAGCAGCACTTCGGTACCTTCGCAGAGCCAAAGGTTCCCGAGCCTGCAAGCGTGCCCTCCTTTCTGCGTCAGCATGGCGCTCTGTCCACGACCAAGGAGTGGGAGACCCTCGACGCCTACTACAATTTGGACAACGGCACAGGCAAGGTACGCGGCGTCTACACGCAGGACAACTGGGCGATTGCTCCGATCTTCAAGCAGTGGATCGCGCCCCTCGCCGACCTCGGCGTAACGACGATCTCCAACCGCAACACCGGCGGCACCGATCACTTATCGTTCGATGCGGTTGGTCTCCCAGGCTTCCAGTACATTCAGGATCCGATGGACTACGAGACGCGAACCCATCACTCCGACATGGACACCTACGACCGTCTGCACGCGCTCGATCTCGAGCAGGCAGCGGTAGTCGAGGCGATCTTCCTCTACAACACCAGCGAGCGCGAGGCCATGATGCCGCGCAAGCCGTTCCCGCATCCAGAGTTGGAGAAGCAAAGAACCGCGCCAATTCCCGAAATTTATCCAAACGCAGTTCCTCCCGCCAACGCAGCGAAATAAAAACACAAATAACTATCATCGCCAGCTCACAGATACCCCCTTCCGAGGGGGTTATCTTCGTTAAGTGGCCAACTTAATTCGGAGGTTTGATGATGACTGATCAGAAGACGAGCGAAGGAATAAAAACCTGCACCAGCCGATATTCCGTCGACAAGACAGTCTCCCGGCTCGAAGCTCTTCTCAAGGAAAAGGGAGTCAAGCTGTTCGCCATTGTGGATCACTCTGGCGAGGCAGCCACAGCGGGCTTCGAGATGCATCCGACAAAGTTATTGATCTTCGGCAGCCCGAAGGCCGGCACTCCCGTCATGCTCGCCGCACCGTCGGCAGCGCTCGATCTTCCGCTAAGAATCCTTGTTGCCGAAGGAGCCGACGGCAAGGTGCTCCTCTCCTGGAATGATCCCGCATGGCTGGAACAACGCCACGGCTTCCCCGCGGATCTAACCGCGAACCTCGCCGCCGCAGGGATGCTCGCCACCAAAGCCGCGAAATAACTGCGCCCTGCACCCGTTCAAACGGCCTTACGCCGAAAACAGTCCGGACTATGGTCGTTCACGATGCCAACAGCCTGCATCCACGCATACACAATGACAGGGCCGACAAACTTGAAGCCGCGTTTCTTCAGTGCGGCAGAGATCTCTTCAGACAGTGGAGTCTTAGCGGGAACCGGTCCGGAATTTTGGATCGGTTTGTTCCCAGCCATCTTCCAGACGTAGGTGGAGAAGTCCTCTCCCGCGTCGGCCATAGCCACATAAATCCGTGCGCCGTTGATGGTCGCTTCAATCTTGGCGCGTGAACGAATGATGCCTTCATTCTGCATCAGGCGCTCGACATCGGCTTCACCCATACGAGCAACCTTCTTCGGATCGAAGTTCCGAAATGCCTTACGAAAAGCCTCGCGCTTACGCAGGATGGTGAGCCACGATAGCCCTGCCTGAAAGCCATCGAGCATGAGCGCCTCCCACAGCACGCGGCTGTCGCGCTCCGGCACGCCCCACTCTTCGTCGTGATACACGCGCATCAGTGGATCGTTGTCTGCCCATGCGCACCGGTGAACGGCCTTCTTTGTCTTTGTCATCCGGCAGCCATCTCCTGATAGTTACTCAATCCTACGATGGCCGACGCGCCGATGGGCCTCAAAGCCACGCACTGAGCAAGCGCCCAGCACTCCCAAGCACCTTCAGCGAGTCGGCGCGGCCGGTGAAGTAGCGGGCATTGATCTCAGCAGACCCAAGATCTTCAAGACTACGGAACGCGCTGAGTTCAGCAGCGATGTCAGGCGGAGTGAAGAAGAGCTTGAACGGCTCTCCGGCCTGTTGAACCCGTGAAGCGAGAGAGTCGTGGGCCAGTTGCTCAAAGAATGGAAGCGCGGACCGCGGTTGGCCGTAGTCGAGAACGAGCGCACTGCCAGCAGCCTGTGACGCCAGAAACCTGGTTGTAGCGCGGAAGGCCTCAAGCGTAAGGTACGGGACCACGCCAAGCCATGCGAACACAGCCGGTGCCTTCGTGTTGAATCCGCCGGCCTGTAGCTGAGCGAGGAGAGACTGCTCTTCGAAGTTCACAGGCACATAAGTAAGGTTCCTCGGCGCAGATAGCGCAGTGTTTTCAAGAAGATCGCGCTTCCACTGCTGCGTAGCCGGATGGTCCACTTCGAAGACGAGAAGTTGGGGATAAGGATTTCGATGAGCAAAAGTATCGAGCCCCGCCCCAAGCAAAACATACTGGCTAACACCCTGCGAAACAGCCCGGGCAAGAGTGTCTTCGGCATACCGACTACGTGCAACCAGGAAAGCCCGCAGACCAACAGAGAACGGCCGATCCTTTCGATCCGGATTGCGAGTTGGAGTCCGGCGCAACTCCTCCGCGTAGGAGCCGCCGAGAATGGGGACGGCAACAGGGTCTTCAAAGACGAGAGGCTTTGCATCGTAGAGTTGGTGCGCCGCGCGGCGTAGTGCTACGCGAAGTGCTGTGCGTGATGGACTCGCCGATTGCATGCGATCCGCTAACCGCGCCTAAGCGCCCATCCAGCTCAAGGTCTGCGAAAGATAGTCTTTCATCTCTTTACGCGAGACAATCGCATCAAGAAACCCATGCTCAAGCAGAAACTCGGAGCGCTGAAAGCCCTCCGGCAGCTTCTGCCGAATAGTCTGCTCGATCACGCGAGGCCCCGCAAAGCCGATCAGCGCCCCCGGCTCTGCGATATTCAGATCGCCGAGCATCGCAAAACTTGCAGTGACGCCCCCTGTAGTTGGATCTGTCATCACCGAGATATAAGGAATCTTCGCATCATCCATGCGCGCCAGACCCGCAGAGATCTTCGCCAGTTGCATCAGCGAAGCAATACCCTCCATCATGCGTGCACCACCCGAGGCAGCAATAATGATCAGCGGATGTCGTGTGGCCAGCGAACGATCGACCGCCCGCGCAATTGTCTCGCCGACAACCGCTCCCATGCTCCCGCCAATAAAGGCGTACTCCATCACGCTAAGGACAACGCTGTGCGGCCCAAGCTGTCCAATGGCATTAACGATCGCGTCGTTCAACCCGGTCTTTGTCTGCGCCTCCGCAAGCCGCCGCTTGTAGGGCTTCAGATCGGTAAAGTTCAAAGGATCGGTCGAGCGAAGTTCCAGGTCGACAAGCTCATACCCCGGCTCCAGCAGATTTTCAATCCGCGTACGAGCGTCAATGCGAAAGTGATGGCCGCAGTGCCAGCAGACGTGCTGGTTGGCTTCAAGCTCAGCCTTGAATAGAATCTTGCCGCAGTCGGGACAACGGATCCATAGTCCCTCGGTCCGAACCGTCTTCTCCGAGTCGTTGACGATCTCGTTATCTTCGCGCTTGAACCAACTCATCCTTGCATACCCTTTCGACCGTCGCCCTGTTCATTGTAACGACTGAACAGTTTGCGCGGTGCGTTGGTGGTTGAGCTGGAGATTAGAGCGCTTCGGCAAGGCGAGAGTAGAGACCAGAATGATTGGTCTCATACAGAACCAGCAGCCTCTGCCGCATCAGGTAGTACGAAGAGGCCACTTCGTGCAGATAGAAGGGAATCCGCATCTGTTGCCGTCCGAAGAAGGTCGCCACCATAATTTGTGTGACTGCGCGGCGCAGCTGCAATCCGTCGCGGCGCATACGCTCGGCAATGATGATGCCTTCGTCGAAGTTCCAACGTTCCACGTAGGAGGCGAGCGCGACCAAGATCCGGCCGTTTTCGCGCATCCGCTGAACCCCTTCGAGGCCGCCCATCAAACTCCACATCTCTGCCGGCTCCAGATTGAGAGCATCCTTCTGCGGCACAAGATGATTCAGTGCCACGGTCATTACACCCTTAGACTCAATCGGATGAAGCTTGGCCACCAGCTCCTCCCACGTACAGCGAGCCAGACGTCTTGCCGTCAAATAGGAATGGAGAAGGGCGCAGCCTAACAGGATAGTAACCAGAGCGGTAATGACTATAGGTGCCATATGGGTTACGTGTGGTCGCGCGTACGAGTGACCTGCTGAAGATCGTACTGCACTCGGGTGTGAAGAGCAACGAGATAATCTTTCATTTCGTTCGAAAGAGGCGCACGGACGCGTTCTGGCCTCCAGAAGGCCACCGCCCAGTACAACAAGACGGCAATATAGAGGAAAGAGGGGAAAAGCTGGACCACTCGATATTGCTGCGTCCATCCCAGAAAGATACTGGCCAGGTCGCTGACAGCGGAGCCGAAAGCCCAAAGCGTCAATCCCTGCGCGAGGGCCATCACGTGGTTACGCCATTCCAGCCCTAACCTGTTGGAAGCAAAGAGCATAGCGAGAAAAAGTCCACAATCGAGCAAGGCAGTGAACAAGTCCCCCCGAATCTCCCAGATTCCGGCGGTCGAACCCGGCGGCGTCTTTATTGCAAGGCAAAGTCCAGCGGCAACGGCTGTGCCAGTCACCCCGACGAGCACAAACGAAGAGCGTGCGTCCCGAATCCACGTTCCAGTTGGGCGCAAAACAACACGGGTGATCTCAAAGATCAAACCAAGCTGGAATAAAATGTCGCCGCCGGAAATAGTCCAATAAGCAATCCGGTAGACCGTCGGCGTGCTGTAACGCGAAATCAAGAACATTCCAGCAGACACAACAATGGAATAGGCCATGAACCAAGTGAAGATCGGGAACTGACGCCATCGCCTACGCACGAGCAACACGAGGAGGAGGGCGGCGATACCTAGAAAATTCGCCGCCCATATGATGTTGTCCAGAGCCGGAAAATTCATGCTTTCCTCGCCAGCCTATCGGGAACGATCTTACAACCCGAGAACCGAGAGGACGATTCCCGCGTAGTCCCCAAGCGAAAGAATGAGGCAGTTTGGGTGTGGAACTCCAGTTGTGGTGTTTGCAAACATCGGAGCAGCGGTGGAGAAGAGGACAGTGGCGGTCAGCGCGAGATTGCGGATCGACTTATTCATGGGGAAGGCTCCTAGTGCGCAAATGTGCGCTTGCATCAGCCTAGGCCATGGATGCTTTCTAATTAAGAAAAAACATGCGCTAAACCTACACAAAAGAACCATCTATTGTGGGATGGACGATAAGATCGTTCTCGATTACGACCTTCTCTGACCTGAACGAACGACTATCCGAGAGTTTTTTATGGAGACTTTCGACCACGCCCCAAGAGCAGCAGCCCCTGACTATTTCGAAGCACCAGTCCCCCCTTTCGGTCCAAGTGAAGCAGGGGCAACACATGCCGGACGCCTGCCTGTCTCGCGCACCGTCGCACGTGGCCCATGTATCGTGTGTCAGGGGCCGCGGAGGGTCAATTGCCGTACATCTATATCGACAGGATCTTCCATGAACTAAGGTCTGAGCTGTTATCGGCCATGCACTCCGCCCTGGAGGCACAGGGGCGCAAAGGGCAAGTCGACGTGGACCGTCTCTATCGTGCGTTCACCCGCGCAGCAGCCGGAAAATGCGCGAATCCTCAGCGCGTGTCCGAAAAATGTATAGTCGAAACGATGACCTCCAAACCTCGCAAGGCCAAAGATGCACGAATTGACGAGTAGGAGTGTGCTCACAACTCTTACCTTCAGAACAGATCTTCCGACCACATCAAGCTCCTGTATACGCTTCATCGAGTGCATCTCAATCGAGGGGGCCGCATCGACGATCCGCATGTAGGGCCATCGGCCTGACGAAGTCAGAGCTATCGTGCCTGTCGCCGCCCCAAGCGACAACCAACAAAAGGTCAGTGCCCCGAGTGATACGGGTGGCCGGCCAAGATGGTAAACGCGCGGTAGACCTGCTCCGCCAGCACGACCCGCGCCAGTTGGTGCGGCAGCGTCATGCGACCCAGAGAGAGAAGCAGATCCGCCCGCTGCCGCGCCTCCGGGGACCAGCCGTCCGCCGGCCCGATCGCAAGCACCAGCCGCTGTGTTCCCTCATCGCGAAGCCGCCCAATCTGACCGGCAAACTCTTCAGAGCTATATTCCTTCCCACGACTATCAAGCAGAATCGCATAAGCTGGAGTCCGCCCCGCCTGCCGGTCCACCCAGTCCAGTAACGCAGCCTCGCTGTCAAAAAGCTCCGACTCGCATGGTGAATGACGGGTAGTCCTTTTGACATATTCCTCAATCATGCGGTCGTTCGAATCAGTTTTAGACCGGGAACGCCGAGGAGTGATGGCGCAGAGCGTGATCTTCATTATTGTGCACCAACGCTGCAGAATTCGTTTCTTCCGAGAATCATAGAGTTAGGGCTCGTAAATTCGTATTCTCACAGATCTTCGTAGACTGATCGCTAAAACACTGCATTTCATATGGAAGCGGGGATTTTTGAAATGGCAATACACGTGCAGATAGCATTTAGTGTCGCTCGCATTTTCACGCAATTCCCGAGCCCCAAACATCTAGGAGAATCCCAATGTCCTTGAAGTACTTCCGCTATTTCGCTCCTGCCGCCCTTATCTTTGCCTCAGGAATCCTCCAGGCGCAGACCAGCAAAGGCATCCTTTCCGGGGTAGTTCGCGATTCAACCGGGGCCGTTGTCTCGGGGGCTGAGGTGATCGTAACAAATCAAGACACGCACGAAATTCGTAACACAATCTCCCGCAACGACGGCGCTTACAGTCTGGAGGCGCTCACACCCGGACGGTACAGCGTTCAAATGAAGCACAGCGGTTTCAAGACGGTTGAGACGAACGATCTTGTAGTCAACGCGTCCATCGTGACAAGCTTCGACGCTACCTTCACAGTCGGCGGTGTCAGCGATACCGTCCAGGTCGAAGCCGTGAATAGTGGTATCAACACCGAAAACGGTCAGCTCGCGGGCGTGATCTCGACACGTCAACTTCAGGACCTGCCCATCTTTACTCTCAATCCCGTTGAACTTGCGCTGACGGTACCCGGAGTCCAGCCGGTAAGCCAAAATAGCGGCTTTTCCAACGGCGTCAATATAGAGGTGAACGGAGCTCGTCCTCGCGCAAACAACTATCTCCTCGATGGACAAGAGATCAACGATGTCGGTATCGGCGGTCAGGCTTTCCAGCCGAACATTCCTGACATCTTTCAGTCTGTCACGGTGATCACGAATACGCCGTCCGCCGAGTATGGCCGCGCCGGCGGAGCAGTTGTCAACCTCGTAACCAAGGCTGGCACGAATACGTATCACGGCTCCGTCTTTGAGCGCTACACCGGATCAGGTCTTGACTCGCTCGATGGCGTCACACGGCAAGGCATTGTGCATGGGCCGCCGCCTGACGGCTATGTCCCGCCCAACAAGGCACGATTCAATCAGCACCAATATGGCTTTACAGCAGGCGGTCCTATTATCAAAGATAAACTCTTTGCATTTGGTGCCTTGCAGATCTCCCGTCTCTACGGGAACGAAGTTCCTACCCGTTTGGAGCTACCCGACGCTGCTGGATATGCCCAACTGCAGGCTATCGGCGGTCCACAGGTTGCTCTGCTCGATCAGTATCTCAGCAATGGCAGCTATCTCAACAACTTCGTCTCTTTTCCAAGCGCTGGAGTCGTCACCAATATCAACGTCGGCGTTCAGAACAACTGTCCGCAGGGATGCACCGTGACTACAGGCTTCTTCCAGCGGCAGAATGCGCCGCAGTCGAACCCGGACACCCAGTGGACGTATCGCATAGACTTTGCGCCGCACGCGGCGGACAGCTTTTCCTTCCGGTATCTTCATGATCGGCAAAGCTTGAGCCCGGACTTCTTCAACAATGGCAGTGCGCTCCCCGGCTTCGATACCCAGCAAGGTGGTCCGTCTGAACTTGGTGCCGGAACCTGGACTCATGTCTTCGGACCAAATGTAGTCAACGAGCTCCGAGGCTCTGAAACCCGACTTGGCTTTCTCTTCTCCCCTACCTCCTCAACGCTTGCGAACCCCCTATATGCGCTATCAACCCTCAGCATCGCGAACGTAGCAGTCGACTCGGGCGGCGCAACCTCTCTTGGGCCGGATCAAAACTTCCCGCAGGGACGTCACGAAGATCTCTACCAGGTACAAGACACTGTGTCTCTCACTCGTGGCCATCAGACTTTTCGATTCGGCTTTGACATCGGTAGAACCATCGAAACCGATGTTGTCTCTCTGAACGCTAAGGGAACGCTCCTGTTCAACAAAGGCGGGAGTGGTGTTAGTTCGCTCGGTAACTTCCTTCAGAACCAGCTCGGTCCCTCTGGCACAGCCACCAAGACCTTCGGCAGCACCCGGGTTGATCCCCACGGCTGGCGGAGCGGTGTCTTCGCACAGGACGATGTTAAAGTAAACTCCGATCTAACCCTGAACCTTGGCATTCGCTATGACTACCTGACCAACCCGGAGAACTCTCTACCCTATCCGGCGATCGATCCGTTCAACCCCTACCAGGCCATCAACACCGTCATCAAGGTAAAGAACGATACCAATAACGTCGCCCCGCGTTTTGGCTTTGCTTATTCCCCTCACGGCGAGGGTCTGTTTGGCGGAGGCAAAACAGTCGTCCGGGGCGGTTTTGGCGTCTCCTACGACAGTCCTTTCAGCAACTTTGTTGTGAACGCGGCCCAGGCGACTCCAAATGCAGTCTCAGGGACGCTCGTCTCCACTCAAGGCAACGGCCTCGCCAACGCAACCTCGCTGATCCCATCCATCACCCCACGTCTTCGTCCCACCTCCTCGGTTACCAGCGTAGTGAAGGGCCTGGTTAACCCCTACACTTACCAATTCAACCTCGGAGTCGAGCACCAGCTTCGCGGATCGAATCTCATCGCCGTGCGGTATGTTGGCAGCCTCGGAAAGAAACTCTACTCAAACAAGCAGTACAACTACTTTGCTCCGGACGGCAGTGGCGAGCGTCTCAATCCCACCCGCGGTGTTATCAACGCTCGCGGAAACTTCGCCTCCTCCAGCTATCACGGAGCGCAGGTGGAATACACTCACAACTTCCAGCATGGCTTGCTCATAAGCGCCAACTACGTCTTCAGCAAGAGCCTGGACAACGCCTCGGAGATCTTCGCCACAGGAGCAAACCCCAACACTTCCTATCAGGCCGATCTGGGTCCGAATGGTTTTGCCCAGGAGTGGGGGCCGTCCGCTTATGATCATCGTCATTTTGTCTCAGTTGCCTATGTATGGTCTCCCGCAGGCTTCTCAAGTGGCAATAGCTTCGCCAACGCGGCCTTGGGTGCGCTGACGCGCCACTGGACCATCTCTGGCGTAGAGCAGTTCCAGACCGGAAGCTACAGCACAGTGCAGATCGCAGGTTTCGATACGAACGGCGACGGTAATGCCTTCAACGATCGTCCGCTTATCGGCAACATTCATGCTCCTATCGCTACAGCCGCAATCGACGGCGGCAACTTCGACCCGACGCTGGCAGGAACGTACTATGATGTTGCCGCCGCAATCAATGGCGACGGCTCTTTGAATCCGGTCGCCCCAGGTTCTGTCCGGTGGCTCATCCCCTACCAGCCGCTGAATCAAAACCTGCACCAGGAGATCGGACGCAACAGCTTCTCGAACCCCGGTTCTACCACGAATAACATCGCGGTCGAAAAAGGCTTCGGCACCAAGTATCTGCACCTTGATCGCGGAGCCTTTATCATTCGCGCCGAGGTTCAGAACCTCGGCAACCACAACGATGTAGGTATTCTGGACACCAACGTGGCCGATATTGGCAGCCCTAACTTCCTCAACCGTTCCAATGCTCGACAAGCTACGCCAGGAAATGCTCCCTTCACCTATGGTCGGAACATCGTCCTGTGGGGCAAGTTCACGTTCTAATCAGCGATTCACCAAGAGTAAAAAAGAGGCGCCAAAAGGGCGCCTCTTTTACTCTTCGCCATTGTTTATACGTCTTTGGGGGGAACCCACGATCAGACCGAAGTGATGCTCTTGACCCCGATAAGCTGGATTGGTATTGCCCTTGATGCCTCGGACGTTCTTCTGAAGGACTCCAAACCAACCCTCAAAATAAAGTTACAATCCGTGTCCTGTTTTTCAGCAGGTCAAAAACATGCTGTTTCGCGACCACGTTTACCATACAATTCACCACAAACTGACCACAAAAAACCATTCCGAAACACCTGTCTTTTCCAAAAACCCCTGTAAAAGCCCAGTATTTATTTGACTCTCGCTTTTTTTGCCCTGGCAGATTTTTTTGCGGAAACTTTCTTCGCCGTTTTGGCCGGAACCGCCGTTTTCTCGACGACTTTCTTAGCCGTCGCTTTGACTGGCACGGCCTTCTTGGCAGCAGCTTTCTTTACGGCTGCACTGGATTTCGTAACGGCTGCGGTCTTCTTCTGTGGAGCCGCCTTACTTGTCATCTTCGCGCGGCTCTGCTTGATACGGGCACTCACCTCTGCATCAAGCTCGGCCACGCTGATCGTAGTAGCCGACTTCCGCAACCGCTCGAGTCCATAAAACGCGCGTTTCTGAGCCGAAAAAACATGGACGATGAAATCGACATAGTCCATTAAAATCCATTCGCCCTGGCGACGGCCCTCGACAGAGTTGGGGTAAACCCCAAACTCGCGCTTCAGGCGAAGCTCAATCTCATCGGTGATGGCTACATTCTGCCGGTCGTTCGTTCCGTTGCAGATCAGGAAGTAATCGGTCAGGCCGCTTTCGGCCGGATCCAGCGCGAGGATGCGGATATCTTCAGCTTTCTTGTCTTCGGCGGCGGCAGCCGCGGCGAGCAGCAGCTGATTGCTTTCAATTGAGGGCATGAGACTCCTTGGAGTTCCATGGTAGCGGGTTGCGGCCTTGGAAGCCAGCGTCTCCAACGGAACGGCAACTTCCTGCCTCGCACAGAGATCAATCCAGAACCGCGTAGATAGTCCTAGATACTCGTAGGCACTTGCCTGCTCATCGCCATCGGTATTCCCGAACGCTCCGCGATGTGCCCTATCTCTTCTGAAGATGAAACAAGATGCGCCCGTTCGCCAGCGTCAGCTCGTCGGAGACCGTGAAATGCTTCCCAAAAGCCTCGCGAAATGCCGTCTCGGTAACGTGTTGGTAGAGTGCATCGCGTCCGCGCAGAAGCTCCTGGAACTTCTGATCCGTCGCTGGCACCCATTCCACAATCAGGTGTCGCGTTGTCAGCTCGCCGCAGAGCGCGGCGATGCGGTCCATCGGAATCTGATTATGGAGCAGCAGATGGTGCAGGACGGCGAGCATGATCACGGCGTCGAAGTGGCCTGCACAGCGGCTAAGGAACGAGGCACTCTCCCGGTTCTCCCATCCGGTAGCCGGGCTGGGATGAGCCAGATCGACGCATAGCGGAAGGATGTTCTTCCCGTTCTCCTTCAGGCCTGCGTACAGGCGATCGACCGCCGGTAGATCCGTGTCGATCGAGACGACCTCGGCACCGGCGTCCGCGGCCAGATTCGAATACACCCCGGTGTTACAACCCACATCGAGCGCCTTCGCAGGCCGCGCACTCCCCAGCGCATCGCTCACAAACTTGCGCTTGTCGGCATGGTCTTCGTCGCTGTAGTGGTTCGCCGTCTCAGCGTAGTGCGACCAGTTAGAGAAGCGGTGGGCCGGCGTCACCTTCCGCATATGATTCAGCAGCGTCCTCATCGTTCTCAGCAGAATCTGCTTCGCAAGGTCAGGGTCTCTCACGGATTGCGGCGTTCCCTTGCCGGCCCTGCCTTTCTTCGTCTTCGCGAGCAGCGACGGTAGCGTAACAGTCGACAGAGCTGGCTGCCGGAACCGCGAAGCCAGCGAAAGTGCCGGATAGACCTCTTCCGGTTCATATCCATCGCGGCGTGTCAGCGAGGTACGCAGGGGCCATCCCAGCCGGGAGTAAGCCAGCATCGGCAACAGAAACGTTCGAACGAACTGGCCGTACGCAAGCCAGATCGGTTGATGCGGGTCTCTGCGTTCGATCGAAAGCACATCGACAAAGATCGGCTGCGCCCCCTGAAAAAGCACATTTAAAGGCGTCGCGTCCTTTAGCTGCCAACCCTGTTCGATGAGGTCGCTGCACAGAGTCAGAGTAAGCTCCGCCGCAACAAGCCACATCCCTGGACTCCACTCCCACGGGTAGGACTGGAACGAGATGCGCGGATGGCGCAGTACCAGCGTCTCGGCGTGAGGGGATGACACCACCTCGCTAGCCACAAGCCGTCCCTGTGCAACCATCTCCGAAGCGAGCGGAGTCGCCAGGAACGCAAGGATCTCCTCGTCGAAGGGAGCTCGAATGCTCCGGTAAGCTCCATCGGGACGAACCTCGATGCTGCCTGCCGGATCGCGAAACGTGGGGAGTGCGGGGAGTGACAAAAGCTTTGCCATAGAAAGTTACGATTCTGCTGCACGCACAAAGGCGCCCGGTTCACTAGCGGAGGGAGGACCTGACAAAGCGCAATACTTATACAGACACACTTCCATTCAGGAAAGTTTCGAGGAAAACAAAGTTTCGACGGTGGCGAAAATAAGAGATCCAGAACGGGTCTGCCCTATAGGTAAAGATTGTGTCTCTGTATGTAGTCCAGAACACCCGGCGCAATCAGATCGACACAAGGATCACCCGCCTCCAGCCGTTCTCGAAGCCCGGTGGCTGCTGTATTGTCATGAACATTGCCGAGCAGATGGACACGGCTCTGCTGATGCGCATCGAGCCCCAGCGAAGAAAGATTCTCAATCGGGAACCCCGGCCGGCTCACGACGATCCACTCGGCGAGCTCCAGCAGGCGTTCAGGCTCATGCCATCGCGGGAGACTGAGAAAACTGTCCGCCCCCACCAGATTGAAGAGTTTAGCCTCAGGCATCCTCTGCGCCAACTCGCTCAGAGTCTCCACGGTGTAGTTCGGCGCGCCGTCGGCTCGAGGCGCATCGAGCTCAGAGGCCTCAAATCGAGGGTCTTCAAGACACGCAAGCTCCACCATCGCGAGCCTGTCTTCAAAAGAAGTCACCGTGTCATCAAGCTTCAGGGGCTGACGGCCAGCAGGGGCAAAAAAAACGCTATTCAGTGCAAACCCATCCGCAGCCGCAGTCGCAATGGCGAGATGACCATGATGCGGCGGGTCGAAGCTTCCGCCAAAGAGAGCTACGCGCATGCACTATTCTCTCGTGGGCCCGCGCTCTTAGAACGGAAGATGGAAGACGAACCCCATGCTGACCTGTTTGATCGGGTAGTTGTGGCTGTTGTTGCCGAACGGATCCAGCCCGCCATAGCCAAACTCGGCGACACGATAGTCAAGAATAGGCAGCAGTTTGATGTCCAACCCAGCCAACCCCTCGTATTCAAAGTTATTACGTAGAATCGGGCTGTTCCCGACGATTCCGTTGTCGGTGACTCCGGCTTCGGAATACAGCAATCCATAATCCGAGCGTCCAAGTCCCACTGAGCCTTGGACGTACGGCTTCAAAGGAGCAAGCGGAGTATGAAACACCGCCCGTACCCCGCCCAGCACCGAGTAGATTCGCGCTCCGCCGCCATTGAACTTCTCATAGGCTCCTCGCTTAGTTGTCAGGATGCTGCCGCGCAAATCTGCCCCCAACGTGACTGGTCCAAGCTTTTTGAAGTCGTAGTAGACGCCGCCCGTGCCGCCCAGCGGATCCACTGAATTGGAGCGAGCGCTGGTCACATTGGGATTCTGCTCCGGCGACGAAGCAATATTACTAAGCCGATCTACGGTGAACATCCCGTAGGCGCCGAATTGCGCGTGAGCGGAGGTGGCACTGACAAGGGCAACGATGGCAAGAAGAAGGAGGACTGCTTTGCGGAAACTCATGTGCCGTTAGTTTACTAGTTCGCGCGGCCTCAGTGCACCGGAGGCCGCGAATTGTGCCCGGCGAGGGATCTACTTTCGGAAGGAGCAAACACTCAGCAGAGACAGATCTCTCAGTGCGCAGCCCCGACCCGCAGCTTCAGCACCTCGTCAAGAATCCGCTCCGCCATCTCCGTCTTGCTCATCACGGGAAACTCAACCGCGCCGTCTTTCGTCAAAAAGCTGCCTGCGTTCTGCTCCGAATCGAACCCAATTCCATCCTTCGAAACATCGTTGACCACCACCGCATCCACGCCTTTGCGCTCCAGCTTGGCGCGCCCATTCGCTACGGCATTCTCGGTCTCGGCTGCAAACCCCACCACCAGCGTTCCATCCCGCCGACGCCCCACGACCTCCCGCAAAATGTCCACGGTTCCCGCCAGCTCCAACGAGACCGCCTGCGCTCCTTCACGCTTCATCTTCTGGTCTGCAACACTCTTCGCACGGTAGTCACTCACCGCCGCAGCCATTACCACGACGGTCGTCTCATTCAGCCGAGCCATCACTGCCGCCCGCATATCCTCTACGGTCACCACATGCTCCATCTCAACCCCCGCAGGGCAAGGCAGCCCGGTCGGAGCGCTGATCAACACCACCTTCGCCCCACGCCTCCTCGCCGCGACCGCGACCGCGTACCCCATCCGCCCGCTCGATCGGTTCCCGATAAACCGCACCGGATCGATCGCCTCTCGCGTCCCCCCTGCGGTCACCAGCACCGTCTCACCGGTGAAGTCCCGGCCCTGTTCCACCGCGCCCTCGGTGCTCTCAGCCAATGTCTCGACGATCGCCGCCACAATCTCCGTCGGCTCCGCCAGCCGTCCGCCCCCCACCATTCCGCAGGCCAGATACCCACTCCCCGGCTCAATCACCTTCACCCCACGCGCCCTCAGCGTAGCCACATTGGCCTGCACCGCCGGATTTTCCCACATATTCACGTTCATCGCCGGAGCCACAATCACCGGAGCCGTCGTCGCCAGGTACATCGTCGAAAGAAAATCATCTGCCAGCCCATGTGCAAACTTCGCCAGCATATTCGCCGTCGCCGGCGCCACCACCAGCAACCGCGTCGATTGGGCCGCCTGGATGTGTTCCACGCTGCTGTGCTCGCCCGACTCATCACCCTCCGCCGACCCCGTCCCCGCCTCCTCGCCCCATAGCGAAGTAATCACCTTATGTCCGGAGATCGCCGCAAACGTCAGCGGCCTCACGAACTCCGCCGCTGCCGCAGTCATCACCACGTGCGGGTCATACCCGGCATCCAGTAGCAGCCGCACCAGCTCCACCGACTTATAAGCCGCAATCCCCCCGCAAACCCCGACCGTAACCTTCACTCGTCCGTTGCTCATACCCATCCTCTGTCCAATGGAATGGTCTCACATGCACCAATCCCTCAGCGTTCGGAGGATCCGGTCCGTTTCGAGTCGCAGCTCGATTCAGAGCAAGAGCAAAAGAGAGGCGCATCTCTGTCCGTGGCAGTCCATCGAGTCCTGTGACCGCTTAAGATGACCGATGCATGCCCCCAGAGACAGCTCCTGCCAGGCTTCCAAAGCCCAGCAAAGATCGCACGGCATCTTCACCCGTAGCTAGTGGCGCCAAGAGGGCGCCGCGCCCGTCAAGAAGAACGGCCGAAGGTGTCCCCGTGGATTTGAATGCTCGTCCAACCAGAAAGTCATCGTCCAGAACGATCTCCGAACGAAGGTCCATCTTCCGGTTCACCTCATGCGGGCCTGTCGATACGACCAACAGTTGCGGAGCATTGCTGGGTGGGTTGCGCTCCCAGAATCTAAGATCCTCGAGCATACGCAAACAAAAACCGCAGGAAGGGTTCCAGAACAGAAGCACCAAAGGCTGTCCTCGGAAGTCCCCAAGTTTCGTCCGCCTTCCAGAAACACTCGGCAGCATCAACTCTGGAGCGGGGTCGCCGATGTTCTGCGCGGGCCCTAGTTCGGGTGTCGCCCTCTTGCGCTCCTCTCCGAACATCTTCTCGATCTCAACCGAACCCTGCCCGACGTAACTCGTGATTCTCCCGTCGCTGCCAATCCAAACCGCACCGGGCGTTCCCTAACATTGAAACGCGTCCGCCACCTCGCGATCCTGCTGGAGGAGCACGCTCGGCAACTCCTGCGAACCAACCTTCTCAAGGTTCTTTTTCGCTCCGCCCCGGCTGACGATGGCGATCTTCACGATCTCCGCGTACTCCGCATGCCAAACCGCAACGCTCGGCAACATCGCCTTACAGGGCGTTGCACAGCCAGTTGCTCCCGAAGACACCATTTGATTGAACAGCGTCGTCATCTGATCGATGAGAGCCGGTTCAGTTGAGCCAACCACCGGGATGGCGGTACCGTCCTGGAACCTTACAGAACTCAAATCGGAACCGCGCACAAACGTCGCGGTGCTCTTGCCGTCGATGAGTGTAACGAAAGAGTTCCCATCCGAAGTCGACACTTCGGCATGTTTGATGCCGGTGAATGGCGAGCCGTAGTCGAACACGGTTGTCCCGCTGCCTTGCCGTGACCGGTGCAGTTCCACAGTGACGAGCGGCACGGAATTGCGGGATAGCACCGTGCTATCTACCGCATCTCCGGTGCTTAACCTGAATGTCATGCGCTTGGACAACAGCAAGCTTCCCAGCGATCTAGTGAATTGTGTGACCTGAGTCGCCTGATCATGACTGACAGCGCAGACGGGAGCGCACGTAGCTTGGGTGTTTGGACAGCAGACATTGGAATCGCACCGGCTGCCCGTCGGACACGGGTCGCAGGCCTTTACCGCGGCATCACGTCGCTTCCTCGCTGCTGCGACGCACTTTGCGATTGTGGGAGGGGTGGGGTTGGGAATCTCCTGGCAACCTTCGCTCTCTGACTCAAAAGCAGCGTTGGCGGCAGCTATGCAGGCGCTGACGGTTGCCGTGACACAACTCTGCGCTTGGCCAGCCCGGGCGAACCGCGAACTAAGAATAGGAATGGATCCGAAGACGCTCCCAATGCCGGACCATGCCAGTGTCTTCAGGACAGAACGCCGAGATACTCCATTTTGCGAACGCGAGGCTCAGTTCGTCGAACCGATTGGGAGTCATACCGCCTCCTCTTGCTTACAGAGCGATCTGCACACTAAAGGCCTAGCCGCAAAGGTGGGGTCCCGATGATAGCTCCGTATTAGAGCAAAATTGTAGCCGCTTGTCGACTCGCACCTACCTTCGTAACCATTCGTTGTAGTCTTATCGGTTCGTGTTGGCGAGTCTTCCCAATCCGACGACAATCCGGTCGCCTAGGAACTGCTCAACCGGTGACACCATGATCCATCCTTCATCTGGCCCGAATCCTGACAAGCTACAATCAGCCCAGCATGATCGCTCATCTCCGAGGACGCCTCCTCTCCAAAACCCCGAATCAAGCCATCCTCGAGTGCGCCGGCGTGGGCTATGACGTCACCATCAGCGTCACCACTTTCTCGGCCCTGCCTACCGAAGGCGCCGAAGCCACGCTTCACATCCACACCCACGTTCGCGAAGACCAGATCGCCCTCTTTGGCTTCTCCGAGACTCAGGAGAAACGTCTCTTCGAAAAACTTCTCACTATCTCCGGCATCGGCCCAAAACTGGCCATTACCGTTCTCAGCGGCATCGACGCCAGCCGCCTTATCGCTGCTATTCGCTCTGGCGATCACGCTACTCTTACCCGCATTCCTGGCATCGGCAAGAAGACTGCTGAGCGCGTTGTGCTTGAGCTTAAGGACAAACTGGACGACCTTGCTGTGGCTATTCCTGCGACCACCGGAGGCCCTCACCACGGCCCCGCAGGCGACGATGCGCTGTCTGCGCTGGTCAACCTTGGCTATCCTCGCCCTGTGGCCCAGAAGGCCATTGAAACTGCCATCACCAAAGACCCGGCCGCCGCCCACGACTTCGAAAGCCTCTTCCGCGCCGCCATGGCTGCCATTCGCTAGGTGAATTTTTGGGTTTGTGGTGAGTTTTTTTCTGGCGTGATGGGGAGGGCTTTTTTGTTGGGGTTTTTCGCAAAATATGGTTGCGTAACGTGGTGTTTTGGATGGTGAAATGTGGTGAGATTGTGGTGTTTTGCGTGGCTGGAAGTGCACTTATTTTGGCGACGAAAAAAGTGCCACTATTTTGAGATTTATTTTTTGGGGTGTCCTGCCGGACGGGCCCCCTTCGCGTGGGGCGGTCACTTCGTGACTTGTATACCCCTTCGGTTGGCGCTCCCGTTGGTCGCGACGGAAGATTGTGCCGACCAACGGGAGGACCCATGTTGCTCATCCTGCCGAGACCGGTACACGCGTCACGAAGTGACCGCCGCCCGCGCAGGGCGCCCGTCCGGCAGGACACTGGCTTCAAAGAGATGGCCTCGAAATCGTTTGAGCGATTTCGAGGCCATAAGTTTGCAGACGGCCCGTAAGCCGAATTCTGTTTTAGACGATCATTCCTCTACGCGACGCATTACTGCGGCGCTTTAGCAACCTACCCGCAAGTTTCGGCTCCCTTTCGGGTCTCTCCGCCTGGGCGCATCGGGCCGATACGCTCTCGCCGCCTGAAGAGGAGCGACGAGATCCCTGCCTATTTGGTCTTGCTCCGTGTGGGGTTTACCCTGCCGCGTCCATTACTGGCCGCGCGGTGCGCTCTTACCGCACCTTTTCACCCTTACCCCGGTCCGCTTGCGGATCTGCCGAAGCAGGTCACCAGATTCGGGGCGGTATGTTCTCTGTTGCACTTGCCGTCCAGAGGCCTTGAAGCCTCCGTCCCGGACGTTATCCGGCACACTGCCCTGCGGAGTTCGGACTTTCCTCCCCCGCCAAGCACCTTTTGGGTGAAGGCGGCAGCGATCATCCAGCCGCCTGCAGGTACAAGTGTAGCGCAGCCTTTGACGGTATAGCAATTATGCTATACACTGGAGTCGAGGCAGGCAGGGTGACGGTGAAGCTGGCGGAGATCTCGTGGGAGGGTAATTCGCTGAAGGTGCTGCGATCCTGGCCTAGGCCGATACGAGAGGATTTCGGGGCTTGTCTCTGGGAGATGCAGGCAGGAAACCCGGCCACGTTGACAGTCAGGCCCATGATATCGATTGCCGCAAGCGTGTTTGAGTTAAAGGACCAGGACGGCAGCAAGTGGTACAGGATGATCTACCTGGCGCGAGTGAAGGACGTCATCTATGTTCTGCACTGTTTCACGAAGGATAGTGCGAAGACGGAAAAGAGAGATTTGGCCACCGCCAAGGCCAGATGGAAACAGATACAACAACGGTTAAGAGGGGAGCCCACGGATGTCGAGGGAGCAAAAGAGCAACTCACCACTCATGACAAAGGGAAGCGTGCTGGATGATCTCGGGTTCAGCGCAGCAGAGGCGTTGGAGATCAAGGTAAAGGCCGATATCTATCGCGAGCTGATGAAACATATTGAAGGGCGCAGCCTCACGCAGGAGCAGCTTGGAACGATCCTCGGGATTCATCAGCCGGACGTAAGTCATCTGCGCAACGGAAGAATCTCGAAGTTCAGCGTGGGCAAACTAATCAAGTTTGCAGGGAAGCTGGAGCTGGGTGCAGAGGTGAGGTTGATCAAGCCTAAGCCGGGCCGAGGCCTTTCGGTACGTGCTTCTGTTGAACGACCGGCCGCCGGGTTGGCCATAAGGAAACTGGTGCGATAGCCCGTTGAGACAACGCCTTGCGGCCCGGCGCAGCGATCATCCCGCCGCCTGCAGTTCCATGTGTATCCCACGCCTTAGACGGCACAGTAATTATGCTATACAGGCAGGCAGTGACGGTGAAGCTGCCTGGTGGCTTAGAGTAAATCTCCTGCAGGGACATTCTTCTTCGGAAGGCTGGAAGGGATAGTCAATTTGCGATTGAAATCGGCAGTGGGGACCATCTTTGGGCTCTTTTTTACAGTGGGGTACGCGGTCGCACAGCCCCCGAAGGTCACCGAACAGACGATCCCGTTGGAGCGATTCGGTTTCAAAGCCGGTTCGTGCGATTCCAGGCAGAGCGCCCAATTTCTCGACGACGACCGTCTGGTGCTAAGCGCTCCGTTGGTCGGTGTGTGCGATAAGAGCAACTGGTCGAATGCATTACAGACGCAGCTTACGGTGATCGACCTCCACGGCGCAGTGCTGGCAACGAAGACGCGCCCCGACGTCTATGCAATGCGAGCTGGTCCAATAGGTTACGCAGCGGTTTGTACTGAGAGCTCACTGGACCTCGTCTCGGGTGACCTTAGCACGGCGAGAGTTGTTTCAATCCGTCACGATAAATTCAGCCCGTGCTCTGATATTAAGGGATTGTCACCTTCGCGTAGAGCAATTAGCGTTCGCGATTTCGGCGAGTCTCCTAAGTCGTTCGCCAGGCATCGGCTGATCGATGCAAAATCAGAGAAGCCTATCGCTGAGCAACAATTTGGGAAAGGAGATTATCTTGCTGGCATCACTGACTCCGGCTACGCGGTATGCACCTCAGTAGGACACCAGGTCTGCGAGCAGTTGACGGTTGATGGAAGCGCCTGGGTAGTTGGCTTTCATGGAGTGGTGTCCCATCAAGGCTTGTTCCTTACGCCGAGCGAACTGCTTCTTCCTCCCTTGCGGACCGAAAAGGCGTTGATATCGGTTTTTCCTGATGGCAAGCAGGAGCAAGTTGCGAATCTGCGTGAGTTTCAACCACCAAACGTTGACAATTCGAGCGTCCAAATTTCCGCAACAAATCCGAGGAGAATCCTGTACTCCGCCACTGGATGTTATATCGGGGATTTTGATGACTGTTATGGCTTTATCTTCGAGCGGGTCGTGGTCTTCGATCCCCAAACGCACCAAGCACTCTTTAAGCAAAAAGTAGGTCGAGACGCCATCTCAATCCTTTCTCCCAACGGCCATACCGTATTGGTTCTCGACAAGACGAAGCTGCATATTTATATGATCCCCTAAGGCGGATGCGACACGCTGAAGCCGTTCACTCAGGCTAACTTCAGGAACAAAACCCCGTCCATATGCGTATCGAAGACCACGGTTAGCCTCGCTTTGGAGACTCCCGGCTGATAGTCTCAAGCGTACCCAAGGTAGACAGAGCAATGGAATTCAAAGAGGCCGTAAAGATCGCGCTGCAGTCGCTCTGGGCGAACAAGCTTCGCTCAGTGCTGACCCTGCTCGGCGTTGTTATCGGCGTGGCCAGCGTGATTGCGGTGGTGACGCTGGTCAACGGCGCGAACACCTATGTCACCACAAAGTTCGCCAGCTACGGCGCAGATGTCTTCACCGTCTCGAAGATGCCTCAGATCATTACCAGCCCTGAGGACTACCAGCGGTATCAGAAGCGCAAGGACATCCTCTACCCCGACTTTCAGTATGTGGCGGCGAACTGCAGGCACTGCATCGGGATTGGCGCGCAGCAGGCGGTGATAGGGAAGATCGTGCGCGGGACCGAGTCCACGACCGATACCAACATCCGGGGGTATACGTGGCAGATGCCATCGTTGCAGAACCTGAATATCATGCAGGGGCGCGGGTTCACGGAGGCGGACCAGGAGCATGCCTCGCATGTGGCGATCATCGGGACCGATATTGAGGACCATCTTTTTGCGGGAATGGATCCGCTGGGACAGGAGTTGCGGGTGGACGGCACTCCATACACGGTGATTGGGATCAGCGAGAAACAGGGGAGCACGTTTGGTGCGAGCCAGGACAACTGGGTGGCCGTGCCGCTGACGGCGTTTCAGAAGAGCTATGGAACGGCGAAGACGCTGACGATTTATGTGAAGGCGGGCGCGGCTGGACCGGTGCTGGAGACGGCGGCGGACGAGGTGAGGGTTCTGGTGCGATCGAGCCGGCATGACGCTCCGGGAGCCGAGGATTCGTTTGAGCTGGATACGAACAATACGCTGGTGGGATTCTTCAGCATCGTGACGCGGTCGTTTGGGGCGGTGGCCGGGGCGGTGGCGCTGATCTCGCTGGTGGTCGGCGGCATCGTCATTATGAACATCATGCTGGTGAGCGTGACGGAGCGGACGCGCGAGATCGGCATCCGCAAGGCTCTGGGCGCGCGTCCAAAGGACATCCTGATGCAGTTTTTGATCGAGTCGGGGACGATGGCGCTGGTGGGCGGAGTCTTCGGCGTGATCGGGGGGATCCTGGTGGCGCAGGTGATTACGATTCTGGCCGGGTTTCCTTCGACGATTGCGCTGTGGAGCGTCATTGCCGGGCTGGTGATGGCTACAGGTACGGGAATCTTCTTCGGGGTCTATCCGGCGCGAAAGGCGGCGCAACTGGATCCGATCGTGGCGCTGAGGTCGGAGTGAAGCGCAGGCTGGGCAGGGACAGAGGGCAGGGAGGTCGTTGATGCGGATCGCCGATACGAAAGAAACGGTAGTGATGGCTCTGGATACGCTGCGGGCGAATAAGCTGCGCAGCGGGCTGACGATTCTGGGAATTGTGATTGGTGTGATGACGGTGATTATCATCTCGTCGGTGATTAACGGATTGAACTCGAGTGTGTCTGGCCTGGTGGAGTCGCTGGGGACGAATGTGATCTGGGTCTTCCGGTTTCCGGTGATTGGGGTGCGGCCTACGACGGAGATGTTGACGCGGAAGCAGTTGACCTATGAGGACGCGATGGCGATGAAGGAGCTGCCGCATGTGGTGGCGGTGACGCCTGGATTGCAGTATCGGGACAAGAGCGGGGTGGAGGGTACGGTCGCGGTGAAATACGGCGCGAAGATTATGGAGGGGACGACGCTGGAGGGGGACACGGCGAGCGTGAAGGATGTGTATGAGCTGAACTTGAAGGATGGCCGCTTCTTTAACGAGAGCGACGTGGAGCGGGCGGCGAACGTTGTCGTGCTGGGGATCGATACGGCGGACGGGCTGTTTGGCGCGACGAATCCGGTGGGCGAGGAGGTGGCCATTGCGGGCATGACGTTTACCGTCGTGGGGGTGATGGAAAAACAGAAACAGGCGTTTGGGGGAGGCAAGAATCCTGAGGACAACAAGGCGTTCTTCCCTGTGACCACGTTCCATAAGATCCACCCGGAGATACTGGATTACTGGATCAGCCTGAAGTTTGATGACCAAAAGAACAAGACGCTGGTGCAGGATGAGCTGGAGGAGCTGCTGCGGCGCAGGCGGAAGGTGAAGAACGAGGCGGCGGACAACTTCGCGATCTTTGGAACCGATTCGCTGACTCGTCTCTGGACGACGATCACGGGTGGCCTGTTTTTACTGCTGTTTGCTCTCTCGAGCGTGGCGTTGCTGGTGGGAGGCGTCGGCGTCATGAATATTATGCTGGTCAGCGTGACGGAGCGAACGCGGGAGATCGGGGTGCGCAAGGCAATCGGCGCGAGTAAGCAGACCATCCTCGCGCAGTTCACCCTGGAGGCCATTACGCTGTGCGCTGTCGGCGGCGTGATTGGCGTGCTGATCGGCAGTGCGATCGCTCTGGTGCTACACCTCTTCTTTCCCTCGATGCTATCGGCGTTATGGGTTGCTTTGGCCTTCGGCTGCTCGTGCGGGATTGGACTTCTCTTCGGCATCTATCCGGCGTGGAAGGCGGCGAATCTGAATCCTATCGAGGCCTTGCGGTATGAGTAATTGCGAAAAGCCCACTGCGCGTGGGGCGGTCACTTCGTGACTTGTATACCGCTTCGCATGGCGCTCCCGTTGGTCGCGAGGGAGATGATTCTGACCCACGGATGCCGTTAGACTAGTGAGATGGCCATCTTCATTGAGGTGATCACGACGCTGTTGACCCTTGCGGGTCTCGCTTATTTGTTGCTGGTGCTGTGGGGGACGCGGGATTTTGCGCACTACTGGCGGCGTAAGAGCGTCGATGCCGGGTTTGCGCCGGACGTTACGATTTTGAAGCCGGTGAAGGGTGTGGACCAGCGGATGTATGCCGGGCTGGTGAGCCACTGCCGGCAGGAGTATGCAGGGCGCTTCGAGATTGTGTTTGGCGTGAGCAGCCTGGATGATCCGGCGGTGGGCGAGATCGAGCGGCTGCAGGCGGAGTTTCCCGGGTGTGCGATCCGGCTGGTGGAGTGCCGGGAGCGGCTGGGGACGTCGGGCAAGGTGAGCAATCTGGTGCAGATGCTGCGCGAGGCTCAGTATGAGTATGTGGTGATCAATGACAGCGATATTCGGGTGTCGGCGCAGTATCTGACGCGGGTGATGCAGTGTTTTTCGGATGCGAAGGTGGGGATGGTGACGGCTCCTTATATTGGGCGGACGGCCGAGGGTGGGGCGGTGTGGTCGCGGCTGGAGGCGCTGGGGATCTCGACGGATTTTCTGCCTGGGGTGCTGACGGCGCGGAGGCTGGAGGGCGGGATTCACTTTGGGTTGGGGTCGACGCTGGCTACCAGCAAGAGCGTGCTGGCGAAGGCAGGTGGGCTGGAGTCGCTGACGGAGTATCTGGCTGACGATTATGAGATGGGCGCGCGGATCGCCGGGGCGGGGTACCGGGTGGAGCTTTCGAACGAGGTGGTGGAGACGACGGTGCCGGAGTATCACTTTGGCGGGTTCAAGGACCATCAGCTGCGGTGGGCGCGATCGACGCGGGACTCGCGCAAGCTGGGCTACCTTGGGCTGGGGATTACGTATGCGGTGCCGTGGGCGGTGATGACCTGCGTGGCGAGCGGGCTGGCGCTGTGGAGCTTTTCTTTGCTGAGTGTTGTGTTGCTGGCTCGGGTGGCGGTGGCGCTTTCGGTGGGTGTGGGTGTGCTGGGCGATGAGCAGGTGCTGCGCGACCTTTGGCTGCTGCCGCTGCGGGATTTTTTTGGGTTGGGTTTCTGGATGTGGAGCTTTGCCGGGGATACGGTGGTGTGGCGCGGGGAGCTGTTTGCGCTGCGGGATGGACGGATTACTCCTGTGCATCCTGTCGGCTCTTAGGCTGCAGGCGATGTCGACAGGTCTATGTTCGGGCCATTACGATGCTCCCCTGGGGGATACCCCCCCCTTATTACCCGCGTGTAAGTTCCTTTGAATGAGTCACCTGCGGGGACAACTATTCAGTTCACACAGAAATAGAAAAAGTCCAGAAAATGGACGGTTTAGGTCAGATTGCGTCCCAGTTGGGAGGCTCTGAGATGAGGAACAGGCAAAGTTGGGTTTTCATCTCAGTTTGCATAGCCGTACTACTGTTGTCGTTAGGATTCAGTCAAAGCTATCTTGCCATTTCTAAGCATGATTCCCCTGAAGAACTTAAATGTTTCCCTTTTCCCGAAAAGGTTGTCGTACTCGACAATTCCATCCACTGTGTACCAACCTTTCCCAGTGCTTATTTCTTCGGCTATCTCAGATGTAATGACGAAGTTTTCTGGGGTGACATTGGGCAGCCATACCTCAGTGTTCGGCTTTATGACCTTGTTCAGAGGAGCCTCCGCTGCCGCTCCCACAAACACGTCTTTGTAAGTGATCCTCACACTCCAGCTAACAATGAAGGCGGGCGTTTGCCCGTAGTTGTGAATGGCGGTACTTACCAACGGATTCAGCAACCATTCAAATTCATCCTTAAAAGGAATCTGTCTTACCTCACACCGGGCGAGGAAGAGAGTGGGCAGTTGAACCGTGAATGCTGTTTCCGCTGCCAATTTGGCGGCGTTCGCAGCGACTGTGGCCGCCTTGGCAGACCTCGAACCTATCCGAGTTTGTTTCTTGATGTCTCCCAAGGTACTCAGGGCGATAAGACCTACTCCGAGAGAAAACAAAGAACCAAGCCTTTGATATCAATATAAAATTTTCTGTGTAGGGAGTCTGATGCCAGTAGATGAAGATGAATTTAAACGTGTTATCGGAAACATGCTGAAGATGCCACCAAAGAAGCACGCTGACTCAAAGCTGGGTAAGAAAAAGACAACAGGCAAGATCATACCTCCTAAAAAGGTAGATCAGGCTTCGAAACCAGTTTGCGAAAAGTGAGTGGCTTGGTTGCACACATCTCAGCTACACAGTTCTCAAACTGTTGGGTAGAGTTGCGCTCATTGAAGCGGTACTCAAACTCATTCAGGTAGCGTTGCAGGTGTTTGGTGGAAACACGGTGGAAGCTGCCAATCAGACCACGCTTCAGAAGTGAGAACGAAGACTCTACTGTGTTGGTGTGGATGCGAGAACCTGGAACTACCCACTGAATAGAGTGGTTGACTGAGCGGTGTTTCTTGCTCAAGGTTTCATTCATTGCGAAGTCATAGACAGCAGCGTTGTCGGTGTAGATACGGTCTACGTTGTCAGCAAGGTTGGCCTCTAGGATCGGCCCAATCGAACTAGCCTTGGCATCCTTCACGTGAAAGTAGCGGACGCGGCCAGCGGTCTTGCTGCTCTTATAAGTGCGCTCACGCATAGCCACAACAACATCCTTTGGTGCTTTCGGCTCACTGGCACGACTAAACCTACGCTTCGTTCTGCCACCGACATAGGTTTCGTCAATCTCCACCGTTCCCGTCATGGGAGAACCTTTCATATCCATAGCCTCACGGATACGGTGAACCATGTGCCAAGCTGTCTGGTAAGACTTGATACCTAGGTGACGTTGTACCTGTACTGCACTCATGCCTTTCTTTGCGGTCATAACCATCTCTACAGCCATGAACCAAGTAAGGATCGGTAGGCGAGTATCGTTGTAGAGAGTGCCAGAGGTGCAAGAGAACTGCTGCTTACAAGTCTTCTCTAGGCATTGGAATATCTGAGCACGTTTGTTCTTAGTGGTAGCTGAGGTCTTACGGGTGATGCGGCTGATCTTGTCATTGCCACAAGTTACACACCTAACGACACCATCGGGCCACCGCTGCTGTTCAAGGAATTCAAAGCATTCAGCATCGGACTGGAATTTCTTGGTAATGTCTATTAGGTTCATACACTTACCTCACTGAAAAGAGTATGCGCCTAAAGTCTTTCTGTGTCAAGTGGATAATTGTCCCTGCGGGCGTGGACGTTCTGTAAAGGCATAAATATACTTGACTAACCCATCATATCAGGCTATTATTGGGTTAGTCAAGGTGAATGAACGTGGAAATGCCGAAAACCCTAATCGAAGCCATCAAATACTTTTCCGAAGAGCAAACCTGCATCAATGCGGTTGCTTTTCTACGCTGGCAGGATGGCAGCCCTATTTGCCCGAAGTGCAATGCGACGCAGGAGAAGCGAAATCACTATTGGCTAGCGACGCAGAAGCGATGGAAGTGCCATGCTTGCCGCAAGCAATTCAGCGTGAAGGTAGGTACGATCTTCGAGGACAGCCCAATTGAGTTGAGCAAGTGGATGTGCGCTCTTTGGCTGCTCGTGAATTGTAAGAACGGTGTCAGTTCTTATGAGATTTCCCGAGATCTGGACATCACTCAAAAGAGTGCGTGGTTTGTCTTACAACGACTCCGTTTCATTCTCAAAGATGTGCAGGTGGAGAAGATGGGCGACTCCGGTACTCCCGTGCAGATAGACGAGTCCTTCATTGGCGGCAAGCCAAAGAACATGCACGCAAGCCGCCGCCGCAAGCTACAGATTGGCATGAACGGCTATGCAGAGAAGACCGCCGTTTTTGGAATGCTGGAGACTGGAACACGACAGGTACGCGCTCAGGTAGTACCAAACGTCAAGCGCATCACGCTACAGGCTGCGATTCTCGACAACGTCGGCTTCGGAAGCACGGTGCATACCGACAAGTGGGCCGGATACGATGGACTCGCCACTAAAGAGTTTGTGCACGAAACGGTGAATCACATGGAAGAGTATGTGACCGCTGGCGGCGTCAACACTCAGGCTATCGAGAATTTTTGGAGTTTACTAAAGCGGGGATTGAACGGAACGTATGTAGCGGTAGAGCCAATGCACCTTGACCGTTACTTGGATGAGCAAATGTTTCGCTTCAACAATCGCATTGGACACAATGATGGGAGCCGGTTCGTAAAGGCTCTGTCGCAGGTCGTAAACCGTCGTCTTACCTACGCTGAGTTGACGGGTAAGGAGGCAGGCTCACAAGCCTAAGCACGGCCCTTTGCGGGGCGTGGGACGAATCGAGTATGCAACGAAGGCTTCGTTGCTTTGGAAGCCTGGATTGCGGCGTGGGAGGAAGCCGCGCCTGCCGTAGCGATCTTTTTCAACGCAGCAGTGAAAGCCTGATTCTGTGGCTGCGAAGATGACGGTTCGATCTTCATGGGAAGAGAATACCATGCATCGAAAGGTGCATGGTATTTATGAAAAGAGGAGTATCTTAGTGGTTTTACTTTTGATACGCTTCGTTGTGTGAGGTGAAGCCGTCCGGTATTGCGACGGCCCCCTTCACGCTTCGGTTAGTGGCGGAATTGCCTCTTCTGTTGACGCTTCGAGTTAGTTGTTTTACCACGTTTGCACTGCCATCCATCTCTCCTCAAGCCGCTGTAACGGCCTACAGACGGGATAATGGACACGTAGGGAGCCGATTCACTGGCTCCCTAATCTTGTTTAAAGATCATGGGATATCCCTCCATTGGTAGCGATTGGGATTACGTCCTGCCCCCTTATAGACAAGCCGAACATACGACGATGGCCGTTCGGCCAGCTTGCCTAAAGCTGTAGATATATTCGCCATCCTCTGCGTCCTTGGTTCGGGCAGTGGAAAGCTCTCCGTAGCGAGTGCCGCGTAGATATCTGCACTAATCCACTCACGGTTAGGTGAAGCGCGAATGATTCGTTGCACCGCCTGAATCAGCGGCTCTCCGCTTGTGCCAACTGGGGCAGCCTGCGCCGACACAAGGGGCAGTGTCTTTTGGCCTTCAGAACGCTGCACAAACTCCCATTCGGGATATCTGCGCTTCAGGCGATCAATAGCCTCCTTGTCCAGCCTCATCTCGGCTGCAACATAATCATCAAAATTCCTCGTATTCATTGTGGTCATCTTGCTATCCCCTCTCATCGCTTTGGGATACCATAAGGGTAAAGGGGCTGGGGATGAAAGTCAACGTAAGTTATTGAAAACAATTAACCGAAGCCTGAACTAATCCAACCACTTCTGGGGCGAGGGATGACCAAACTTCACCTTTCATTCGCTCTATAATGACCCAATGCGCGACCCTCATCGTGTACCTCGTTGGGTTATCCAAGTATATTTATGCCTCTGTAAATATTTCCATTCAAAGGGGTTACCTGCAGATCCCTCTTTCTAAAGGAGTTAGTGGCATGATTCGAGCAGGAACAGGAAAAGCCCTCGGGATGTGATCCACGGGGGCTTTTTTTGCTCTGATTTAAAAGGATAGCTGATTTGGGTTAACTCATACGCAACCTTTATCTCTTTCATTACGAGAGAGATAGGAGGATTTGGGGCTTGACAGGCAGATTTGGGCTAGAACCTGAACCTGATCTATTCGGGCCTGAACCTGACGGCGCGGATAGAGCGAAGGTGACAGAGGCACTAAACGCGCTGAATGTGCGGTATGGACTCAACACTGTTTACCTCGGCTCAATCCATAACGCCCGTACCCAAGCGCCCATACGATTCCATTCGGCCCTCCCCCGCCGTTAGAGGAGTTCGATGACCCAGCAGACAATGTGCGGAAGCCTGCCACCCGCCACACGCTGACACCAGAACAACTCGAACGGTTAGCGCAAGAAGAAGTCCTCTCGACGCTAAAATCTTTCTGCCTTAATCACACGGAAGTTGCACTCTAGCATCCCCTATCGGGTAGCTGCAGTAACCGCTTTTCTTGCATACAGTGAGTTCAGGAGGCCATAGCACATAAGTCGCAGAAGCAGCTAAGTGATTGATTTTAGGAGAAAGATGTACTCCTTCCGTGGTATATGCAACTTCCGAGTCATTGATGAAACTAGAAAAGGCGGAAAGGAGGAAGATGGTCGTGCTTGAAGACGTGAAGGGGCTGGATGTGCTTCTGCTTGTTCTCATACATGCGTTTGAGCTTTGGAAAAAGTTCAGGCCAGATGCGAAAGAGAAGAAGTAAAACCGAGGGCTGTTTGAGGGGAGGTGGCTTGCCTAGGGGTGGCAAGCCATTTCTGTTTTGATGGCTGAGAAGGCCCCTAGGACGGTTTTGGGTTGGTGTGGGTGGCAGGTACGGGCGAAATGCGGGGGTCTCTCCACTACGCGACAGACGGTGAGACTGTCTGTCGCTTCGGTCGAGATGACGGATTTGAGGCGGGCCGGAAGAACGAACTACGCCACTATTTCGAACTATTTTTTTTCGGGCACTGTCCTGCCGGACGGGCTCCCTGCGCGGGCGGCGGTCACTTCGTGACTTGTATACCGCTTCGCTTGGTCCTCCCGTTGGTCGGAGGAAGATGATTCCGAGCAACGGGATTCTTTTCTGCGGTGACTATTTCTTTCCGAGGATGGGGGCTATGGCTTTGCCGGCGTTGGCGGGCATGATTCTTGGTCGGGCGGCGGGGGCTACCTGGGTGGCGAGGTTGGGTGGCCAGAAGGGATCGGTGGCGGCGACCGGGCCTAGCGGGACGTCGGGGATCTTGGTGCTGATGGCGGTGTTCATGGTGTCGATGAAGGTGTTGGCTACGACGGCGTATCCGACGTTGGTGGGGTGGATGCCGTCGAGGGCGAAGATGCCGCCGAGGAAGCTGGAGGTGCCGGTGTAGCCGTTGATGGTGACGCCATTGGTGAAGGCCTGGTTGAAGAGGGCGTTGATGTCGACCAGGGTGGCGTTGGCGGCTTTGGCCTGGGCGGCGATGACCTGGTTGAAGGCTGCGACCTGGGTTTGGACGGTGACGATCTCGGCGGCGGAGAGGACGCCGGAGTCGGAGATGGGGCCTTGTTGATGGCCGGTGAGGATCAGCGGAATCTCGGCGGTGCCGGTGGGGTTGACGAGATCTCCGGGGACGATGCCGAGGACCTGGCTGAGGACTGCGGTGGGAAGGCCGGTTTCGGCGGAGACCTCTCCGAGGACGAGGGCGGCCGGGGTGAGGTAGGGGACCTTGGTGACGTCGGGGATGTTGCCGATGACGAGATGGGCCGGGGCCTTGGTGGTGAGTTCGGTGATGAGGGCCTGGTACTGGCTGGTGAAGGTGGCGACGGAGGTCATACTGCTGGGCATGCCGGTCTCGTCGGCGATGAGGGCGTCGTTGTTGCCGATCCAGAGGAAGATGGTGGTGGGCTGGGCGTTGACGGCGAAGGTGGCCTGACTGTTGGCCTGTCCGTAGCCGAGGCCGGGGAAGCCGAGGACGAGCTGGTTGAGCTGGGCCTGGGTGCCGGGTGCGGGATTGACCTCGGGGACGGTGTTCATGACGTCGTTGAGCAGGGCTCCGGGGACGGCGAGGTCGGTGACCTGGGTGGCGAAGTTGTCGCGGCCCTTGGAGGTGCCGGTGACCGGAGCGATGATGGGCGGGGGTCCGAGGGAGACGAGCTGGAGGACGTTGGGCGCGCCTGGATAGCCGATGAGGGGCTGGACGATGTTGAATCCGGCCTGGGCGGCGAGTACGGGGGCCCAGCCGTGGACCTGGGTGATGTCGAGGAGGGAGCCGCTCTGGAAGCCTGCGGTGAGGGAGTCGCCGAGGAAGACGGTGTTGGAGAAGTTGCCTGCGTTCTTTGCTTGCTGGGCCTGGAGGGCGGCGAGCTGCTTGGCGGCGTTGCTGCTGGCGCTGTCATTGTTGCAACCGGCGAGGGGGACGAGGGGGAGAGTGAGAGCTGCGACTAGGCTGGCGTGCAGTGCAACTGAACGGCTATTCATTTTCATGGCGACGGACGTACCCCTTGGAGACGTCGCGAACCCCGGGTGGAGGCGCGGCGGATGTGCTTTCTGCAGACGTGGCTTTGTATCACACTCGGGGTGCGATGGGGAATAAGAGGTATTTGGGGCAGGGGGGTGAGTTTGGTTCCGGCAGGGTCGCCGGTTTGACTCCGGATACGAAGAGTGAGGCGGAGGGCATCCCCAAAGTCTCTGAGGCGGGCTGGAGACGGTCAGTTTTCAACTGTATGCGACGTTCAACCGTATGTGACGTTCAACTGTATGTAACGAAGGAGAGGACATTGCCGTCGGGATCTCGCACGTGAAAATCAGTTCCGCCCCAGGCTTGCCTGGTGATCTTTTGAGCAAACTCCACATCCCGCGACTTGAACTCTTTGAATAAGCCTTGAACGTTTGAGACTTCGATGGAGACAACGATCAGCGATTTCTCCTCGGCGGCGGCTTGCGCGAAGAAGGGTTGCTGCACGTAGCGGAGGTGCAGGCAGACGCCATCTCGGGATACTGCGCCGTAAAACGGAGGCAGGCCATGGAGGAAGTCGATCTCGAAGCCCAGCTTCTGTTGGAAGAAGGCGGCGCTTGTCTTGACGTCGCGCACGAACAGGATGGGGGTGACCCTTTTGAGGAATGGCTGGCTGGATGGAGCGCGCGGAGTCCGGGTTGCTCCGGCGGTTGCGGCTTTCAGATCGGCCCATCTTTGATAGCCAGCTTCGACTGCGACGATCTCCTGCGCCAGGGCAAGGGGGAACTTGAGCGCCAGCACTTGCTGGTCGGTCAGAGACCGATAGCGTTCGAGGCGGCGTACTCGTTCGCCGATGGAGTAGTCTCCTTCGCGATGCCAGCGGAGGAACAGTTTGGCTTGCTTGCGGTAGGTTTCAATGGTGGGCATAGGCACATCCCGGCTGAGATTTTTTCAGCGGGCGGGCCTGGCCCTTTCGGCAGGGGATGCCGACGTGCCCCACGGGAACAGCCTTATGTTAGGGCGGAGGGTATTTCGTGTCAAACGGCATAACTCGGCGTCTCCATGCGTTCGCTTAGATTCACGGCACTGCCGTATCTATTCACAGGACGACCGTATCTGGGGAGGTATCTGCGGGAGGGGGCGGCGACGGTAGGATAGGGATGTGAAGAGCTGGGTGGAGGTTTCGGAGCGGCGGCTGGCGGGGAACTACGGGCTGCTGCGGGAGGCGGCTGGTAGGAAGACCGCGGTGCTGGCGGTGGTGAAGGCCAATGCGTATGGGCATGGGGCGGCGGTGTGTGCTCCGGTGCTGGCGAGGGCGGGGGCGGAGTGGCTGGGGGTGACCGATGTGGCGGAGGGTGCGGCGGTGCGGGAGGCTCTGACGGGGGCCGGGATTTCGCGCGAGAGGCAGCCGGGAGTTCTGGTGATGTCGGGGTTGCTGCGCGAGGATGCGGGGGATGTGATTCGGTATGGATTGACGCCGGTGGTTTGGCTGAGGGAGCAGATGGAGTGGCTGGTGGAGGCTGCGGTGCAGAGTGGCGGCGGGCCGGTGGCGGTGCATGTGGAGATCGATACGGGGATGGCCCGGCAGGGAGTTGCGCCGGAGGCGGAGCTGGAGGGGTTGCTGGCTTGGGTGACGGGGCAGACGGCGTTGCGGGTGGATGGGGTGATGACGCACTTTGCTTCGTCGGAGGTGGCGGGGTCGTCTCAGACGGCGTTGCAGCGGAGGCGGTTCGAGGAGGCGATGGGCGCGGTTGCGGCGGCGGGGCTGCGGCCGGCGTGGGTTCATGCAGGGAACTCTTCGACGGTAGATAACCAGGGTTCGGAGGGGAACCTGGCGTGGTTGCGTGGGCTGGCGGGTGGGGTCGGGGCGCGATCGATGGTGCGGGCCGGGATTGCGCTTTATGGGTATTGTCTGCCGATTGAGGGTGAGGGGTTGAGTGCGGTGCGGCAGGAGTTGCAGCCGGTGATGACGTGGAAGACGCGAGTGATTGGGGTGCGCGAGGTGCAGGCTGGGGAGAGGGTTGGGTACAACGGGATCTTTGTGGTGGAGCGGGCGATGCGGCTGGCGCTGCTGCCGGTTGGATATGCGGATGGACTGCGGCGGGAGCTTTCGGCTTCGAATGCGCGGCCGGGTGGGTGGGCGATGGTACGGGGGCAGAGGGCGGCGATTGTGGGGCGGGTGTCGATGAATTTGACGATTGTGGATGTGAGCGGGATTGCGGGGATTGCGCTGGGGGATGAGGTGGTGGTGCTGGGCGATGGCGTGACGGCGGAGGATCATGCGAGGCTGGCGGGTACGATCGCTTATGAGATTGTGTGTGGGGTGCAGGCGGCTTATCGGTGTGGGATTGCCGGTTAGGCCAAGATAACCTATGCGGAAGTGCGCCCTGCGCGGGCCGCGGTCACTTCGTGACTTGTATACCCCTTCGGTTGGCGCTCCCGTTGGTCGCGAAGGAAAGTGATTCCGACCAACGGGAGGACCACGCGAAGCTCTAAAAGGCGTGAGAACGCCGCTCCACGCGCAGTGGGCCCGTACGACAGGACATTCGCTTCGATCTAGGTTTGGGGTTGGTGTTCGCTGAGGAAGGCGAGCAGGGCTTGGTTGAACTGCTGAGGGCGCTGGAGCGGGGCGAAGTGGCTTACCCCTTTGAGGACGACGAGCTTTGCGTCCGGGATGTTGTGCGCGAGATATTCGGCGTGTTCGTTGCGGATGAACTCATCGTGCTCGGCTTGAACTATCAGGACTGGCACGCTGATCTGGGATAGATCGTGCGCGGAGTAGTTGGGTTGGGACTTCATCATGATGCCGACGGCCTCGGCGAACTGGTGGAAGTGGTCGGGTGTGGCGGAGAGCTGGGCGTAGTCCTGCAAGTGGCGGGAGAGGCAACGGGAGAGCAGGGGGTTGTGTTGGTTGATTTGTTTCAGGCCGGTGGGGTCCATGTTGCAGCCGAAGAAGAATGCGCCTGCGACGCGGGTAGGGGCCTGCGCGGCGACGATGAGAGCGATGCAGGCGCCGTCGCTCCAGCCGATGAGGGACGCTTGTTTGACGTGCAGGGTGTCCATGATTGCGAGGACGTCGGAGGCCATGAGCTCGTAGGTGTAGGGGCGGGTGTCGCGTGTGCTGCGTCCGTGGCCGCGGCTGTCGATGAGGATGACGCGGTGGCCGGCTTCGAGGAGCGCGGGGACCTGATGGCCCCAGTTGCCGCTGTGGCCGAGGCCGCCGTGGAGCAGGATGACGGGCGAGCCGGAGCCGTAGGTCGCGTACCAGATGCGGGCTCCTTCGTGTTCGACGTGGCCGTGGTCGATGCTGCCTTCGAGCGGCGGGAGTGCGACGCCTTCGGCTTCGAAGTTGTTCAGGTCGTCGTCATTAATCTCGTCATGGATCTCGTCATGGATCTGGTCATGGATCTGGTCATGGATCTGGTCATGGATCTGGTCATGGATCTTTGACTTCATCTCTGCGTGGACCTCCTGGACTTGGTGTAGGAGAAGTCTATCGTTGTGGTGGAGGGGTGCCCATTTGCGTGCATGGCATGTGGGCGTTAACATCAGGCTAAGAGAAACGAGAGGAACCACTTCATGGAATCCATCAGCACGGCGCGCCGTACCGAAGATATCGCGCTCGATCTACTCAAGTTTGTTGCATCGCAGGCGAATGTTGGAAGCAAGTCGGCGGGATCAACTGGTTTTGGTCTGCCTACCTCGCCGAAGAGTGAGGAACAGGTGACACATCTGCTTGAGCTGTATGCCCGCTGCCGCGAGGCGGTTGAGGCTCCGGTCGAAAAGAAGTAGTGGCACAAGAAGGTGTGGCGGGCGCGCAGGCTCTGCGGGTCGCGGTGATGGGGGCGGGAGCCTTTGGGCGGAATCATCTGCGGGTGCTACGCGAGTTGCAACGGGCGGGGCAGGCGGTGGAGCTGGTGGCCGTGGTGGATCGTGATTCGGCGGCTGTGGCTGCGGCTGCGGAGAAGTTCGGTGTGCCGGGCTTTCGGACGATCGAGGCTTGCCTGGGTGCGGTTGGACGGCTTGATGCTGCCTCGGTGTGTGTGCCGACGGTGCATCATGCGAGCGCCGCTGCTCCGCTGTTGGCGGCTGGGGTGGATCTGCTGATCGAGAAGCCGCTGGCGGCTAGTTTGGCTGATGCGGATTTGATTTTGGAGTTGGCGCGCAGGCATGGCCGCATTGTGCAGGTGGGGCATCTGGAGCGGTTCAATCCGGCGGTGACGGCGGCGCGGGAGCATCTGCATAAGCCGATGTTCTTTGAGGCGCATCGGCTGAGCATCTTTACGCCGCGTTCGCTGGATGTGGATGTAGTGCTGGACCTGATGATTCATGATCTGGATATTGTGCTGAGCCTGGTGGCTTCGCCGGTGCGCGAGGTGCGGGCGGTGGGGCTGCCGGTGCTGTCGCGCAAGGTGGATATCGCGAATGTTCGGGTGGAGTTCGAGAACGGGTGCATTGCGAACTTTACGGCTAGCCGGGTGAGTACGGAGCGGGTGAGGAAGCTGCGATTCTTTCAGCCGCATCAATATCTCTCGCTGGATTTTGCGCGGCAGGATCTGTTGATGATCGATGTGACGGCGGCGGCGGGGATGGATCCGGCGATGCTGGCTGCTTTGGCGGAGAAGGCGCAACAGGCTGGGGCGCAGTTGGGGGGACATCCTTCGGCGGGACTCTCGCTGAAGAAGGTGACGGTGGAGCTTGGGGAGCCGCTGCGGCTGGAGATTGAGGCGTTTCTGCGGGCTGTTCGTGAGCGGACGAGGGCGGTGGTTTCGGGCGAGGATGGGCGGGCTGCGCTGGCGCTGGCGCTTGAGATCAATGAGGCGATTGCGGTGCATGCGGAGAGGGCGGGGCTGAGGGATTTTATGTAACTGTCCTGCCGGACGGGCCTCCTGCGCTCAGTCACCCCGCAAACGAAGACCTGTTTGCGGGGACCCCGATTCGGCGATCACTTCGTGATAGGTATACCCCTTCGGTTGGCGTTCCCGTTGGTCGCGAAGGAAGATCTTGTGCCGACCATCGGGAGGCTTGGGCGAAGCCGGTATACACGTCACGAAGTGACCGCGGCCCGCGCAGGGCGCCCGTCCGGCAGGACAGAGCTTCGGGCTATGGATTTCCCTTATTGGAGAGAGCGCAGATCGTTCGCTGAGTTTGGTGGATGCGGCTTCCGGGGTGCGATATGTTTGCGAGAGGGAGTCTGCGTTGATTATGAGAACTTCACGAGTTGTGACGCTTGCGTTGTGGGTGGGGCGGGTTGCTCTGGCGGTGACGCTGCTTTCGGCCGTGGCGGATCGATTTGGGCTGTGGGGGCCGTATGGCTCGCCGCGAGCTTCGTGGGGCGACTGGGCACACTTTGTGGCTTACTGCGGCGTGGTGAACAGCTTTGCGCCGAGGGGCTTGATTCCTGCGCTGGCGTGGATTGCCACGGGACTCGAGACTATGTTTGGGGTGGGGCTGCTGGTTGGGTACAAGCTGGAGTATGTCGCGTATGGGGCGGCTGGGCTGTTTGCGCTGTTCGCGTTGGCGATGACGTGGAGTATGGGGCTCAAGGAGCCGCTGAACTTCTCGGTGTTTGCGGATGCGGGTGGTGCGCTGCTGCTGGGGGCGCTGGTTTCGGTCGTCAAGCGCGAGGGGCGGTCGGAGAGCGGATCGTATGCGGTGGCCGATGCCGGGGAGCGGTGGGCGGAGGACTAGCTTCAAAACTGTTTCGGTCGAGATGACAGGTCCTGCCGGACGGGCCCACTGCGCGTGGGGCGGGCGTTCGCACGCCTTTTTACTGCTTCGCGTGGTCCTCCCGTTGGTCGGAAAGAAAGATGGCTCGCGACCAACGGGAGCGCCGACCGAAGGGGTATACAAGTCACGAAGTGACCGCCGCCCGCGCAGGGCGCACTTGATGCATGCAAGCGCGGGGCGGAGGCTAGTCCATTTTTTTGATGGGGACGTTGTCGGGGATTCTTAGTTCGAACTGGTCGTCTTCGAGCTTTTGATTGAGGGTGAGCTTGGTGAGGGTGAGGGTCAGGGTGTACTGGTCCTGCGGGCGCCGGATCTCGATCTTCATGGGGAAGGGGGTGTCGCCGAACTTCTGGTAGTTGCTGTAGAAGGCGCGGGTGACGACGGTGCCGTCGGGGCCGTAGATGTCTTGCTGGTAGGGGAGCAGGTTGGCGCGGCTGATGTGGATGACGCGAACGGTGTGGGCGGTCTGCCCTTTGGGCTGTGCCAGGAACTCGAGATCGTAGTCCGGCTCCTCGATGAGGTCCTTGGCGTTTTTCTCGTTGGCGATGACCCGCGTGTCCTGGGTGAGGGAGACGACCTGGTCGGGGCCGAGGCCGTGGATGAGAAGGGAGTCGAAGAAGACGGCAGGGCGAAGGTTTTCGAGGCCGTTGGTGGAGGACTTGGTGACCTCGCTGGTGCCGGTCATAGCCAGATTTCGCCTGGGGACCCAGAGCCTCCAGGTCTTGCCGTCGCTGACCATGTCGAGCGCGACCGAACCGAGAAAGGGGACACGCAGGAGGACGCGGAGGTCCTGCGGCTTTCTGAGAAAGATGTAGCCGCTGAAGCTGGGGTACTGGGTCTCTTTGCCCTGGCGGCCGCCGCCGGTGGTGGCGACGATCTCGACGCTTGCGTTCATGGTCTGGGCGGCGTTGAAGCGGACGTCGACCTGCTTGAGGAGATCTTCAAGCTCGGCGTTGAGTACAACGTCGGCGGGGCGCGTCTTGGGGACGATGCGGGTATGGGTCAGGCAGCCGGTCAGCGCCGGAGCCAGCCCAAGGATTGCCATCGCCGCCGCTTGTCTTATCCTCATGAGCACAAACTTCAAGTATATCTTTCCGGCTCGGTTCCGTTGGTTCAGGCCGTGACGCGGTAATCTTTGACTATTTCCGTGTACGCATTGGATGTTTTGAGGTTCCGATGCGTTTCCGAAACTTCCTGAGTAAAGCGGCTGGCTAAGGGGTCACTCCGGTGCCGGAGAGCTGCTGTTTCTGCGCGGCGCGGTAGGACTGGACCTGCTGGGCGTGCTCCTGGAGGGTGGCGGAGAAGCGGGTGTGGCCGGACGCGTCGCTGACGAAGTAGAGGTAGTCGGTGCGGGCTGGGCGCATGGCGGCGCGGAGGGCGGCGAGGCCGGGGTTGGCGATGGGTCCGGGGGGCAGGCCGGTGTGTTTGTAGGTGTTATAGGGGGATGGGGACTGGAGATCGGAGGCGTAGATGGTTCCGCGCCAGCGGTTGTCGAGCAGGGCCGCGTAGATGACGGTGGGGTCGGTGGCGAGGGGGATGTTTTTGGCGAGGCGGTTGACGAAGACGCCGGCTACGAGGGGGCGCTCGGCATCCTGACGGACCTCTTTTTCGATGAGGGAGGCCATGATGACCGTGCGGGAGACGTCGTTGGTGAGGCCGAGCTGGGCGGATACCTGGTGGAAGCGGCGGACCATGGCGGAGAGGATCTGGAGCGGCGTGGCGTGGCGGGAGAACTGGTAGGTGTCGGGGAAGAGATAGCCTTCGAGCGAGGCGGGGGGTGGGCCGTCGGGCGGTCCATCAGTCCAGGCGGCGATGAGTTCGGTGTGTTGGCGCTCGGCGGCGAGGAAGGCGTCGCGGGGTCCGAAGCCGGCGGCCTCGGCTGCCTGGGCGATGTCGAAGATGTTGAAGCCCTCGGGGATGGTGAAGGCACGGGTGTAGACGTCGCCGTGGAGGATGTGCTGGTAGACGTCGGTCATGGGGAGCTTGCCCTGGAAGCGGTACTCGCCGGCTTTGAGGGTGCCGCCCATCTTGAGGCGGAGGAGGTAGAAGGCGAAGCGGCTGCGGATGATGCCGCTGTGTTCGAGCTGGGTGGCGATGGTCTCGGTGCCGGTGCCGGGGGCGATGTCGAAGAAGGTCTCGGTGGTGGGGCCGTAGGGCGTGTAGATGACGCCGGCGGCGACGGCCAGGGCGGTGAGCAGAAGCAGGAGGAGGATACCGAGAAACTTCAAATGCGTGCTCCGTGTTTTTCTGGCGCGGGATGGGGCTGTCGTCGGGCTATTTGTCGGGCTATCGTTCAGGTTGCCGCCGGACAGGCGCGGGTTATCTGGCTCGTTGTTCTCATTTTACGGCTGGCCTCTCCAGATGACTGGGAGTGCACGCCCATAGACTCAAGTTTGTGACTGCTGATGGGTGGGGAGGAGGCGCAGGGGTGGTTTTGCGGTCCGCCATCGTATAATCGAGTTTTGATCAGAATGCGTTGCCGCGCGAAGGGTTGCGCGCTCGTCAGTACCATCCGGAAGGCCCCATGCCAGAACAAGTAAAAAAGAGGCTTGCAGAAGAGATCAAGTTGCTGGAGCACGAACTTACGACCGAACTCCCTGCAGAGATCAAGAAGGCCGTCGCACTGGGCGACCTGAGTGAAAACGCGGAATACCACATGGCCAAGCAGCGCCAAGTCTTCGTCAACGCCCGGCTGGGGCAGTTGAAGAAGCGGATGGGCGAGCTGGCGATGGTGAACCTGGTGAATATCCCCAATGACAAGGTTGGGTTCGGCTCGCGGGTGACGGTCTTCGACTCGAGCAAGGACGAGGAGATCCAGTATCAGCTGGTGACGAGCGAGGAGTCGGATGTGTCCAAAGGATTGATCTCGACGACTTCGCCGATCGGCCGGGCGCTGCTGGGCAAACAGGTTGGCGAGTCTGCGACGGTGATTACGCCGAACGGCAAGCGCGAACTTGAGATCCTCAAGCTGCTGACGATTCACGACGCCCCCGAGGAAGCATAGACACACGGCATCGCAGGCGTGGTGCACGTGCGCGATGTGATATCGATGTGATAACAAGGAAGCGGTAGAGACGGGGATTCGCCCCGGAGGATTTGTTTTTTGACTTGGACAAGCGCATTCGGCAAAGGCAGCGGCTGGCTGCTGCAGAAGATTGTGAACGGCCTAGCGCTGACCCGCATCTCGCCGAACGCACTGACGTTTATTGGGCTGGTGATCAACATCATCGCGGCGTGTTTCTTTGGGTTTGCGCGGCCGAATAATGCCAATCGAATGTTTTTGTATGCGGGTCTGATCATAATAGGGGCCGGCGTCTTCGACATGGTGGACGGGCGGGTAGCGCGGAAGACGAATCAGGTTTCGGTGTTTGGCGCGTTCTTTGATTCGGTGATGGATCGTTATTCGGATGTCGCTATTTTCTTTGGGTTGCTAATCTACTATGCGCGCGGGAACCGGTTGTTTTATGTGGGGCTGGTGGCGTTTGTGATGACGGCGTGCGTGATGGTGAGCTACACGCGGGCGCGGGCTGAGGCGCTGATCGGGACGTGCAAGGTTGGGTTCATGGAGCGGCCGGAGCGGATCGTCTGCGTGATTTTGGGTGCGCTGTGTAACCGGTGGGGCGTGATGGCTCCGGCGTTGTGGGTGCTGGCGTTGTTTGCAACGCTGACGGTGATTCACCGGATTCGCTACACCTATCTGGAGACTGAGCGCAGGAAGTTGCTGGCGGCGCAGGCTAAGTAGACGGCGGTCCTGCCGGACGGGCCCACTGCGCGTGGGGCGCCCACTTCGTGGGGTGTATACCGGCTTCGCCCGGTCCTCCCGATGGTCGGCGCAAGATCTTTACTCGCGACCAACGGGAGCGCCAACCGAAGGGGTATACAAGTCACGAAGTGACCGCCGCCCGCGCAGGGCGCACTTCTGTACCGATACATCCTAGGGCAGGATTCGCTGGAGGATGTTGGTCTTGGCGAGGTCGATGATCTCGTCGCCGCGCCCGCTGAAGACGCTTCGTGCCATGTAGAGCGAAAAACCCTTCATCTGGTCGAGACTGATATGCGGCGGCATGGAGAGCTCCTGTCGATTGACCATCACTTCGATCAGCGCTGGTCCTGGAGTTGCGAATGCGGTCTTCATTGCGGATTCGAGGTTGTTTGGTTGATCGACGCGAACGCCGTGGATACCGATGGAGTTGGCCAGATCGGCGAAGCTGGGGTTGTCGAGGTCGGTGGCGTAGTTGACGATGCCGCCGGCCTTCATCTCGAGTTCGACGAAGGCTAGAGCGCCGTTGTTGAAGACGACCATTTTGATGGGAAGCTTGAGCTGGCGGAGGGTGAGGAGATCGCCGAGCATCATGGCGAGGCCGCCGTCGCCGGAGAGCGTGACGACCTGACGGGTGGGGAAGGCCGACTGCGCGCCGATGGCTTGCGGGACCGCGGAGGCCATCGATCCATGGTTGAAGGAGCCGAGGAGACGACGGCGGCCGTTCATGGTGAGGTAGCGGGCCGACCAGACGGTGGGGGTGCCTACATCGCAGGTGAAGATGGCGTCGGCGGCGGCTAACTGGTCGATGAGTCTTGCGACATACTGGGGGTGGATGGGTGTCTTGTTGTCGTCCGGGCCGGCCAGTTCGTCCAGACCTTCGCGGACTTTTTTGTAGTCCTTTGTCCTGGTGTCGAGGTGGGCGCGGTCGGTCTTTTTGGTGAGCAGGGGGAGGAGTGCGGAGAGGGTGTCTTTGATGGAGCCTACGAGGCCGAGATCGACCTTGGTGCGGCGGCCGATCTGGTTGCCGCGGAGGTCTACCTGGATGATCTTTGCGTGGCTAGGGAAGAACTGCGGATAAGGGAAGTCGGTGCCGAGCATGAGCAGGACGTCGCAGTCTTCCATGGCGTGATAGCCGGAGCTGAAGCCGAGGAGGCCGGTCATTCCGACGTCGAAGGGATTGTCGTACTCGATGTACTCCTTGCCGCGGAGTGCGTGGACGATAGGGGCTTTCAAGGCGTCGGCAGTTGCGATCAACTCTTTATGTGCGCCATTACAACCGGCTCCGCCGAGAATGGTGACCTTTGCTGCGGAGTTGAGGATCTCTGTGGCATCGCGCAGCTCGTCGTCGTTGGGGCGGATGACGGGCTTTGCGCTTCTGATGGGAACGAGGTTGTGATCGGAAGGAGCGCTGTGGAGGAGGACGTCTCCGGGTAACACGATGACGGAGACGCCGGAGAGATTGATGGCGGTGCGCAGGGCGATCTCTAGTACGCGCGGCATCTGCTCGGGGATGCCGACCATCTCGCAGTAGTGGCTGCACTCTTTGAAGAGATTTTGCGGGTGAGTCTCCTGGAAGTAGTTGGTGCCGATCTCGGGGCTGGGGATGTGGGCGGCGATGGCGAGCACGGGGACACGGTTGCGATGGCAGTCGAAGAGGCCGTTGATGAGGTGGAGATTGCCGGGGCCACAGCTTGCGGCGCAGACTGCGAGGGAGCCGGTGAGATGCGCGTCGGCGCCTGCGGCAAATGCGGCGACCTCTTCGTTGCGCACGTGGATCCATTCGATGGTGCCGTCTCGGCGGAGTGAGTCGGTGAATCCGTTGAGCGAGTCGCCCGGGAGGCCGTAGACGCGCTCTACCCCGGCGTTCTTCAGGCTTTCCACGATTAGGTCAGCGATTGTCTTTGCCATTTCGTCCTAGTCCTCGGTTTTCTGCCAGGTTTTACAACAAGCGAGCTTGATGGAAGGGGATGGTCTAAATCCCGTAGACTTGATCCCGTAGACTTGGATGCGATGAGTGTGAAACCAGTTTTGTTAATTCATGGCGGTGCGTGGGCGATGCCTGACGACGCCATCGCGGCACACGAAGCCGGCATCGCGAATGCGCTTGCTGCCGGGTATGCTCTGTTGGAACGAGGCGCGGCTGCTGTGGATGCCGTTGAGGCCGCGGTCGCGGTCATGGAGGATGACGATACGTTCGACGCGGGGCGTGGATCGTTTCTGACGCAGGACGGCCGGGTGCAGATGGATGCTCTGCTGATGAATGGGGAGAACCTTCGCACCGGGGGCGTGGCTTGCGTGGAGCGGCTGCGGAATCCGATACGGGCGGCGCGGCTTGTGCTGGATAAGTCGCCGCATGTGTACTTCGTCGGAACGGGGGCGGAGAGGTTTGCGCGGCAGCATGGCATGGCGCTCTGCGACAACTCAGATTTGGTGGTGCCGCGGGAGAGGGAGCGGCTCTATAAGGCTCAGGCTGACGAGCTGGCGGGGCTGCCGGATGAGACTTTTTCGGGGAGCCTTGAGTCGCACGATACGGTGGGGGCGGTGGCACTCGACGGGCATGGGAATATTGCGGCGGGAACGAGTACGGGCGGGACCTTGAATAAAGCTCCGGGGCGCGTGGGGGATTCTTCGCTGATCGGGTGTGGGTGCTACGCGGACAATCTTTCGGCGGCAGTGTCGCTGACGGGGTGGGGCGAGCCGATTATGAAGCTGGTGCTGGGCAAGCGGGCGGTGGATCGTGTGGCGGCTGGCGCCAGTCCTGACGAGGCTGCGCATGAGGCGATTGATTATCTTTTCAACCGGCTGGGTGGGCATGGCGGGATTATTTTGCTTGGGCCGGATGGGCGGGTTGGGATGGCGCACAATACGCCGCGTATGGCGTGGGGTTTGCAGACGGCTGCGGGGAAACAACTGGGCGTGACTCGCAACTAGGGTGAGTTTGATCGCATGCAGATGGCGTCTCTCTTCTTTAGGCGGCTGATGCGGGGGGAATAAAGTTGGGGGATAAAATTACAGGGTGATGCTGGCTGCGCCGCTGTTTACCGATACGCGTCTGGAGGAGATTCATCGCCGTCTTCTGGCGTACTACGGCCGGCCACCGGAGCGGGATTTGTGGGATCCGCTGAAGCAGTTCATCTATTCGATGCTGTCGTCGCGGACGAAGACGGAGATCTCGCTGGAGGTCATCGGTCATCTCGAAGAACGCTTCGGTAGTTGGGAGAATCTTCGCGATGCTTCGATTCCGGAGATCGAAGATGCGATTCGTGTGGTGACGTTTCCTGAACCGAAGGCGATTAATCTGAAGACCGCGTTGGAGGAGATTACGCGGCGCTGTGGATCGCTCTCGCTGGAGTTTCTCAAGGGATATCGCACGGACAAGATTCGCTCGTGGCTGGAGCGTTTTGATGGTGTGGGGGTGAAGACCAGCGCGGCGGTAGTGAATTTCAGCACGTTGCGAAGGCGCGCGATGTGTGTGGATAGCCATCATCTTCGGGTGACCCAGCGGCTGGGGTTTGTCGGCAGGAGTGCGGATGCGCGGGAGACGGAGAGACGGTTGATGGAGATGGCTCCGGTGAAGTGGGCGCCGGAGATGCTGGACGAGCATCACTCTTTGATCAAGATTCATGGGCAGCAGATTTGTGCGAAGAACCATCCGAGGTGCGGGGCTTGCCCGCTGCTTGATCTTTGCCCTGCCGGCGCGGGGGAAGAGCGGGCCAGCGGTTGAGGGCCCTGGGCGGGCAAAGTTCACAAAAAAAGGTCATTGAGCGGCGATTTTGAAGGGGATTGCACAGGTAGCCACGTCGTCCGCTGTTTCTACTTGCTTACTGAATGATCATTCATGTAGAACATCGCGTCGTCAAAGTTGTCGGTCGGGCCGTCGCCAATGGGGTGGGCCTGCCGACACAACGGGGGAGCAACACGCATGTTTAACTTCAAGTCGCGGCTTTTCTGCTTCAGCGCTCTGGCCGCTGTTCTTCTTCTGGTGTGCTCTTTCTCCACCGGTCTCAAGGCTCAGAACATCTCTACGGCGCAGCTCAATGGCACGGTTCACGATCAGACCGGAGCGGTGATTCCGAATGCTGCCGTTTCGATTACGGATGAGTCGAAGGGCTTCTCGCGCTCGACCACCACGGATGCACAGGGAAACTATCGTCTGCTGCTGCTGCCGCCAGGGACCTACACGGTGCAGGCGACTGCGACAGGCTTCAACACCTACATCAGCAAGAATGTGATTCTGACGACGGGCGAACAGGCTGAACTTCCGCTGTCTCTTTCGGTGGGCTCGACGCAGATTGTTACGGTGAGTTCGGGCGCGGATATCATCGAGACGCAACGGAGCTCGCAGTCCACGACGGTCGATCAGCTGCGGATTGATAACCTGCCGACGAACGGACGCAACTACATCAACTTCACTCTGACGAACTCGCAGATTGCGCGCGACGCTGCGCCTTCGGTGGGTGCGATTCCGACCTCGGGGCTGAACTTTGGCGGCGTTCGGGCGCGGTCGAACTCGATCAATGTGGATGGCGCCGATGCTGGAGATTACATCTCCGGCGGCACGCGAACGACGGTGTCACAGGATGCGGTGCAGGAGTTTCAGATCATCACGAACGGCTTTGCGGCGGAGTATGGCAGAGCGTCGGGTGGGGTGGTGAATATTGTGACCAAATCTGGCACAAATGCGACTCATGCGAGCGCCTTCGGGTTCCTGCGCAATCGCTACATTCAGGCGACGAATCCGTTTTCGACCGTCGACCAACCGGCGTACACGCGGGTTCAGGCGGGCTTTACCGTTGGCGGCGCGATTGTACCGGACAAGACGTTTTACTTCTTTTCGACTGAGATTACGCGGCGGCAGGAGACGGGCTTTTCCGATATCGGCTCAAACAACTTTGGACTGACGAGCATCGATGTGAGCCGGTTTTATGGGGTTCCGGGGGGTGCGCTTTCGATCCAGGGGACGCCGGAGCAGCAGGCGTTCTTGCAGGCCGCTCCAGCGACCACTCCGGGGATTCAGCAGTACATTGCTCTAGTCGGATCGGGATCGTCGCTGGCTACGACTGGTCAGAATCCCGCGTTTTTGCAGTCGACGATTGGACCCAGGAACTTTGTAACCTCGGGTCAGGCGACGCCTGCTTCGTTTACGCCGCTCAACAGCCTGATCGGAAACTTTCCCGTGACGGAGAAGACGGAGATTTATTCGCTGCGGATCGATCACAAGCTGACGAGCAATCAGCAACTAGTTCTGCACGCCAGCGTCAGCCCCAGTTACATTACGGGCATCGAGGAGAGCGCGGCGAACCAGAATATCGGCGAGAACTCTTTCTCCCGTACCGCGACGCAGAGTCTGCATGATGTTGCGATTGCGGGGCAGCATACGATCCTGATCGGCAACAACAAGGTGAATGAGCTGCGCTTTCAATATGCGCGGCACCCGGTACGATTCGCCAATACGGACGCGCCTGGCGGCAGCAGTACTGCGGTGAATATTCCGGGCTATGCGTACTTTGGCAAGACTCCGTTCTCGGTTGTCGACCGAATTGAGAATCAGAACCAGTTGCAGGACAACTTTACGTACACGCGCGGCGGACACACGTTCAAGGCTGGTGTGGACCTTCGGTATATCCCGATCAATCTGCTGCAGGGGCAGCTTTATGGCGGCGGCGACTATACGTTCGCTGCCCTGAATGCAACCGATGTTTCGCCCTTGCTTGAGGGGTTGCCGGGCTTCTCGCCGGTGCAGGCTTATGGTTTGGGAATTCCGCAGTCGTTCGCGCAGGGCATTGGGCAGACGACGTACAAGTACGATCTGAAGACGCTTGGGGGCTTTCTGCAGGACAGCTGGCGCGCCACCAGCAGACTGACGTTGAACCTCGGGATTCGGTATGACATTGAGGCCTTCCCGACGCAGCTTGCTTTGAATTCGAACACGAATGATGCCGAGAGGATCTACGGGATTCGTGAGGGCATTCGGCTGCAGGATTCCAACGTCGCTCCTCGCGTTGGAATTGCGTGGGATGTGCGCGGCGATGCGAAGACGGTGATCCGTGCGAACTACGGGCTGTTTTACGATCGCGCTCCGGGAAATCTTCAGTCGCAGTCGAGCATCTTCAATTCGACCAAAGTGCCGCTGGTGATTCTTGGCGGCGGGACTCCGTGCAGTGTGGCGAGTCCGAACGCCGCGGCGAGTCCGCTGAATCTGAACGCTACGAATGCGTTTCAGGGATCGCTGGCAAATCCGAACTGCCTGGGCGCGAGTGCGGCGGGGGTCAATTATCTTCCGAGTCAGCAGCGGTTCGACCCCAACAACTCGAACTCTGTCTTCGTTAATCAGAACTTTCTGGCTGCGGGTTTTCCTCTGGCGATTCTTCCCTCCGGCCTGCCTGCGTCTCTTCACTACGTGACGCCCTATGTGCAGCAGATCTCGTTTGGAGTGGAGAAGGATCTCGGGCGCGATCTTTCGCTGAACGTTGCCTTCAACTCGACCGGCGGGCGGCATCTGAACCGTCCTGTCAACGTGAATCCGGTCAATCCACAACTGCTCGTCGCCAACTGGCGAAATGCAGTGAACGCCGTGAAGGCCGGGACAGCAGCGCCTGGGACTGCCAGCCCGACATCAAACCCGCTGACGGTTGGAACGGCGGCCGGGGTTAATCCTTGCGGAGTCGGCCCCACGGGACCCTTTGTCACGCCAGCGCTGCTCAACTTCTTTCGCCGGTCCGGGCTGAACACCTCGCTTGCGACCTTTCTTGCAAATCCGAACGTGGGTGGGGGACAGTGCGTTGCCCTGGCCAGCGAGATTGCTGCCGGGGATGGGCTTGGCGTGGGTATTCCGGTTCCGTTTGGCGATATGACGCCTAACCTGACGACTGGCACCTCGAGCTACAACGCTCTGAGTGCAAATTTGAGGAAGCGCTTTTCGACGCACTATGAGTTTCTCGTGAGCTACACGTGGTCGCATGCGATTGACGACTCGACCGACGTGGTCTCGACCTCGGATGCTCCGCAGAGTAACTTTGCGCCCAATGCGGAGCGCAGCACTTCGACCTTCGACCAGCGTCATCGCCTGGTGCTGTCGGGGGTGTATAACTCGGGCCACATTGGCGGCTCGGGATTTTTTCCTGCGGCGTTCTCCGGAGTGACCGTGGCGCCGATCTTTGAGATCTCTTCGGGCCGGCCATTCAATATTCTGACCGGAACCGATACGAACTTCGACTTCGATCCGCTCACGGATAGGCCGAACGCAGTTGCTCCCGGCAGTGGGACGACGAGTTGCGGTACGGCTCCGGTGCTGTCCAAGTACTCTCCGACCGGAGCGTTCAATCTGCCGTGCTACGCGGATGCACCTGCTGACGCTGGGCCAGCGAGCAGCTACTTTGCCGGCAACCTTGGCCGCAATGTCGGGGTGAAGCCCTACACGGTGTTCACGGATCTGCGAATCGCAAAGGCTTTCACGTTTTCGCACGAGATTGCGCTGCAGGTGACTGCGGACGTCTTCAACCTGATCAACAAGAACAACACCCTGGATGTGAACCTGCTTTATACCGCGGCCGGCACGCCGACTGCGTCGTCCGATCCGCGGCAGTTTCAGTTCGGAGCGCGCGTTTCTTTCTAGCCTGAAACTACAACTCTGCGGCCCTGCTCGAGCTCTAATCCCTTTTCGCGGAGTGTTGTGCGAAGACCTGCGCAACTTGTCTGAGAAAATTGGGGTTTGGGGTCGATGAGGCTTATCGATCGAGGCTGATCGATCGAAGCTGATCGACCAAATGCGGCGCAGAGAGGATTTTGGATGAGACAGATTCGCGTCGGACTGATAGCGCTTGCGATATTGGTGCCGGCGATGGTTGGAGTTCAGGCACGGGCGGACGCCGCGCTGCTGATGGAAGAGCCCTACGGCGAGTTCGGAGCCTTCAACCCCACGGGACATGCCGCGATCTACCTGAACCATATCTGCGCCGAGTCGCCGACTGTGCTGAGGCCCTGTCGCGCCGGCGAACCTGGGGCAGTGATTAGCCGATATCACAAGATCGATGGCTACGACTGGCTGGCCATTCCGCTGGTTCCTTACCTTTATGCAGTCGAGCGCGTGGAAGATGTTCCGAAGACAGCAGACGCGGCGCTTGAGGCGAGGTTGCGCGATCAGTATCGGCGAGATCATCTGCTTGCGCTCGCGCCCGACGTAGAGGAGGGGAAGAAGGCAGGGGAAGCTCCAAGGGGCGAGTGGACGCAGCTTGCCGGTGCATCCTACGATCGCAGAATTTACGGGTTTCAGATTCAGACGACCGCAGACGAAGACGAGCAGTTTATGAACCGGTTTAATGACAGCCGGAACGTAGGGCACTTCAATCTGCTGTTTCACAACTGTGCTGACTTCTCGCGTACTTTGCTGGACGTCTACTATCCGCACAGCGTGCATCGAAATATCTTTTCCGATCTTGGGATTACGACGCCGAAGCAGGTAGCGCGATCGCTCACGAAGTACGCCGATCGGCATCCTGATCTGAACTTCTCCACGTTCATGATTCCGCAGGTGCCGGGCAGCATCAAGCGCAGCCACCCGATCGACGGGGTTTTGGAGTCGGTGGTGAAGTCGAAGAAATACGTTGTGCCGCTTGCGGTTTTGGATCCGGAGGTTGCGGCTGGGTTTGTGGTGGCCTACCTGACCGACGGGCGTTTCAAAGCGCCGAAGGATGCAGCGGTTGAGGTGATACCCGGAGAACCTACGACAATGACTGGGGCTGCGCCTGCACCGGGAGCGGACCAGGTTCGGCGGCCGCTGCCCGCTCCAGCAGCGACGCCAGCTCCTCAGTAGGCAGCAAGGCTAATTCACCTTCAGATTAGCGTCGGCGTCCATGACCAGCGACTCGCCTTCGACCAGCAGGGAGTGGAGTTTCAGCGAGTCGAGCGCGAGGGCGTAGCCGGTGGTTTCGGTCGAGCGGCTGAGGAGCTGACGCATCAGCACCGCGGCGTTGACCTTCATCTGTGCGGGGACTTTGTGGCTCAGGAAGGGCGCGAGGATGAAGTTCAGCTCCCTGGATTCACTGAGCTTTTCGATTCGTGCGTCGCGAAAGCCGATGCTCTCTTCTTCGGCTTCGGGGATCAGCGAGACGTCGGTGTCGGTGGTGAGGGAGACGCCGAGGCAGGTGCCGCGGACGGAGGTTCCGAGCTTCGATTTGGCGTGAACGCGGACGACGATGCGGTCCTGCACGAAGGTGACGTGGGGTGATTCGGCGTAGACATAGCAGGGCGAGTTGGCGTCGCCGCGGAGGTAGTAGCGCCCCTGCGGACCGTTGAAGAGCTGTGCCCGCAAGGTGCGTTCCAATGCCTGCGCGGAGACCTTCACCTCAATCGCCGAGGCCGCGTGAGAGGCAGAGAAGAGAAGAGCAAGGGGAAGCAGGATTCGGCGCATGTTGTTAAGAGCATAACGGCAGTAGCGAGGAAGAGCTCGACGTTTTACCTTTAGCTCCCTTCTGTATGGCTGGTAATCTGTCCTGACCATGAGCCGAAGATCTTCTCTATTCCGCGTCGTGCTTTTTTGCGCTGCGATCTCGCAGCTTTCCAATGCTCAGGCCAGGCGTATGGTCTTGATCGATCAGGACGGCTCGGGCCCTGGTGGCTCCAACCAGATGGCGATGATGGTGCTGCTGCAGTCGCCGCAGGCCGAGGTGCTGGGCATCACGATGGTGAGCGGAAATGCGTGGGAGCCGGAGGAGGTGCAGCACACGCTGCGTATGCTCGAACTCATCCATCGCCCCGATGTCCCTGTTGTGCCGGGAGCGATCTTTCCGCTGGTCCGCACCGAGGAGGAGTCGAAGATTCAGCAACAGCTTTATGGGACGTTCCCTTGGTATGGGGCGTGGGGCGATCTGACCGCGACGACGAGTCGTCAGCCTTACCATGGGCCTTACGTTGTTCCAAAGATGGAGGAGGGCGAGCCTGCGCTGAAGCCGCTGGCGGAGGACGCAGCGCACTTTCTCATTCGTCAGGTTCATGCGCATCCGCATCAGGTTACGATCTACGCCGCTGGCCCACTCACGAATATTGCGCTTTCGATCTCGATCGATCCGCACTTCGCCGAACTCACGCAGGGCATCGTGATTATGGGCGGCAGCCTGAGTCCGCAGACTGGCGATCCCGAGTTTTCCAACAATCCCCGGCACGAGTTCAACTTCTGGTTTGATCCCGAGGCCGCCCACATCACGCTTCGCGCGCACTGGCCGCGCATCGACTTGACGACGGTTGATATCTCCATAAAGACAGCATTCACCAAGGCGATGCTGGAAGAGATCGCTCGTTCGCCCAATCCTGCTGCGAAGTATCTGGCGGCCCACACAGGCGAGTTTTACTACTTGTGGGACGAGCTTGCGGCCGCAGCGTGGCTCGATCCCGCGATCATCACCAAAGAGAAGAAGCTGTACGTTGATGTGGACTTGACTCGAGGCTCGTTCTACGGAGACACGCTTTCGTGGACTGCGGCCAACAAGCCTCAACTCGATGTGCAGCTTGTTCACGTCCAGACAGATCTCGATCTGCCGCGATTTAACAAGCTCTTCCTCAAGCTGATGAAGGGGCCGCCTCAGTCTGGCTCTCTGGTGACTCAGACTGGCTCTCCGGTGAAGTGACTGGGCGTCCCGTTTCACACTAACCCGCGCGACAGTCTGTATTCTGTACGTGATATTCATTTCTGTAGCGGCAGGATGTTTGGCCGATAGGGAGGGCTTGATGGAAAGGCGTGACTTCTTGACCGCATCACTTGCAACCTCGGCGCTCGCACTCGCGAATCAGGGGTTGGCTCAGACCTCATCCGGCAAGCCGCGCGAATACTATGAGATTCGCAGATATCACCTGCAGACCGGACCGCAGATTAGGCTCACTGACAGTTACCTATCGGACGCGTTGATCCCCGCGTTGAATCGACTGGGCATTGCGCCGGTGGGGGCCTTCCATCTGGACATTGGACCGGAGACGCCGACGCTTTATCTTCTTCTGCCGTGCGCAAAGTTGGAGGCGCTTGTCTCTGCGGAACTGCAGCTCGTGCACGATGAGCAGTTCATGAAAGCCGCCGAGCCTTTCTGGAGTGCGCCTGCGACGGCTCCTGCCTTTCAGCGGATCGAGAGCTCACTTCATATTGCGTTTGAAGGCTGGCCGAAGTTGACTCCTCCGGCTGCAACAGCAGAGCGCGGCAAAAGGATCTTTCAGCTTCGCACCTACGAAAGCCCCAGCAATCAAGACCATATTCGCAAGGTCGAGATGTTTCACCGCGGGGAGTTCGACATCTTTCAACGTGCAGGATTCAGCCAGGTCTTCTATAGCGATACGTTGATCGGTCCGCGTATGCCGAACCTTACCTACATGCTGAGCTTCTCGGATCTGACGGACCTCAATGGCAAATGGGACAAGTTCCGCACCGATCCTGAGTGGATCAAGTTGAAGGGTTCGCCACGTTACAACTTTGAGGAGATCGTGAGTAACATTTCGAATCTGATATTGAGCCCAACGGCTTACTCGCAGATCTAACTTGCACACGGCTCTCTCGTAATAGTGAGCGCGAGGAAAAGAAAACGATGGATATCAAGCAACTGAACGAGCACTTTGGCCTGCCGGGCGTCCTCGCATTTCACGCAACGGAAGGTGGCCTTGTACGTGCCGACATTACGGCGCCACATGCGACCGCAACCGTCTACCTGCAAGGAGCTCACCTAACGGCGTGGCAGCCGGCGGGACATCAGCCTGCGATCTTTACCAGCCGCAAGACCGATTTCGCCCCAGGCAAGGCGATTCGCGGCGGAGTGCCGATTGCGTTTCCGTGGTTTGCTGCGCGGCATGATGGGAAGACGGGGCCTTCGCATGGCTTCGCTCGGATTCAGGACTGGACGCTCGCGTTTGCTGCGCTGGCCGGAGACGATCTGCACCTTACCTTTACGCTTGGGCCCAACGATCTCAGCCGAAGCCTGGGGTACGATCACTTTCGTCTTGCTTATCAGCTCACCATTGGCCGCACGCTGACGATGCAGCTGACGGTCGCCAACGACGCCGCTACGCCGCTTGTCTTCGAGGAGGCGCTCCATACGTACTACGCCGTGGAGGATATCCACGAGATTGCGATTGCGGGTCTCGATGGGGTCAGCTACCTCGACAAGGTCGATAATTTTGAAAAGAAACTGCAGCACGGCGACATTACGGTCACGGGCCCGACGGATCGTGTGTATCTGGACACGGCTGGTACCTGCACGTTGAACGATCATGCGGGCAAGCGCCGCATCGTCGTGGCAAAGACCGGTTCCACCACTACGGTCGTGTGGAATCCCTGGGAAGAGGGAGCGGCAAAGTTGGCTGATATGGACCCAACGGAGTGGCATGAGTTCGTCGCGATTGAGACGGTGAATGCTGCGGTCGATGCGATTACTCTCGCTCCAGGCGCTACGCACACCATGCAGGCTCGAATTTCGGTAGAGGAGCTTTCTGCGTAACAGAGCCGCTAAGCATGAGGAGTTCAGTGTGGATGATTTTGCAGAACCGGCGCGGTGCCGATAGTCTCATAGCGTGATGCTTATCCTTGCCTCTGCCTCGCCACGTCGCCACGAACTTCTCACACAGGCGGGTCTTACGTTTACTGCCGAGGCTGCCGACCTCAACGAAGATCTGTTGCCGAACGAAGCTGCTGCCGCTTATGTTCAGCGGCTTGCGGAAGAGAAGGCGCAGGCTGTGTGGAACGCTCATAGAGCTTCGGACACGGCTGAGAATCCGCTGGTTGTTCTTGGCGCGGATACCTGTGTCGTTGTCGAGGGACAGATTCTGGGCAAGCCGACAGACAGCGCCGATGCACGCCGGATGCTTGAACTTTTGAGCGGGCGCACTCATGCGGTGCTGACGGGTATTGCTGCCATCACGGCGAAGAAGACGGTTCGGGATCTCGACATTACCCAGGTGACCTTCAACGTCATCACGGACTCAGAGATCGGGCGGTATATTGCCAGCGGCGAGCCTCTCGATAAGGCGGGGGCCTACGCGATTCAGGGCTACGCGGCACGGTGGATACCGCGCATCGAGGGTTGCTACTTCAACGTGGTGGGCCTGCCGATCGCTCGCACGATCACTCTTCTGGCTCAGGCCGAATCGGATACGCCTGCGGTGGAGAAGGGTTAGGTCGGCGACGGCTGATATTGCTTATTCGATGCTGGCGATCATCGCTGCGAGTAGGGCCGTTCGCGGTACCAGGTGTTCGATGATGACGGACTCGTGCGGGGCATGGGCTCCGTCGCCTACTGCGCCCATGCCGTCGAGTGTTGGTACGCCGAGGGCGGCGGTGAAGTTGCCGTCGGAGCCTCCGCCGGTGGAGGCTTCCTCGAGGGTGAAGCCAAGTTCGGCTGCGAGGGTCCGGGCTTTTTTGAAGAGCGCAATCGTTCCCGGCTTGCGTTCCATCGGAGGACGGTTGATGCCGCCGGTGATTGTGAGCTTGCAGTGGGGATCTGAGACCTTGAGTTTGCGGAAGAGCTTGTCGACGTAGGCGGCGTCGCTGGCCTTGGCGATGCGGACGTCCACTTCGGCGGAGGCGTGCGAAGGGACGACATTGGACCGTGTTCCACCAGCGATCACACCACAATTTACCGTGAGTTTGCGGTCGAGATTCGTGAATCCGGAGATGGTTTGGACCAGCTTTGCGAGTTCGAGAACCGCCGAGTGGCCGCGCTCGAAGTCGACCCCGCTATGCGCGCCGACTCCTGTAACCTGCACATTATATTGGCCTACTCCTTTGCGGGCGGTCTTGTAGGCCAGTCCCTGGGCCGGCTCAAGGACAAGTACGGCGGATGATTCTCGCGCCAATCTCTCGGTAATCGGCCTCGAGATCGTGCTCCCTACCTCTTCATCACTGTTCAGCAACAGCGTCACTGGGCGAGCTAACCCCATTTTTTTCAATGTGTTTATAGCTGTCAACGCCATTATGACTCCGGCCTTCATGTCCAGAACGCCGGGTCCCCAGAGGCGGCCGGCCGTGTTGCGCCACGGCATCATCTTGAGTGTGCCGAGCGACCAGACGGTGTCGAGGTGGCCTAAAAGGAGGACGGGTTGTTGCCGGGAGCGCGATGGGCTGAAGCGGAGTTCCAGGACGTCGCCGAATTGGCGCTGTTTATGGCGTTTGGAGCGGGCGCCGATCTCTTGAGCCCATCGTTCGACAAGGGCGGCGGCTGCGTTAACTGCCTGCGGGTCTTCACTTGGAGATTCCTGCTGGACGAGATCTCGCAGGGTGTCTTCGATCCACCCCTGTTGCTTCTCTACTGCGCTGAGGATCGCTTTGGCTTCCATGGACGGATGTTATAGCAATCAAAAGGATTAGTTGGGCGGCTTCTTGAGGAAAAAAGTAGTCATCCTTAGGGGGAAATGTGGCTTATTTGCCACAACGGAAAGAGTTCTTTCCGCTGTAATCTCGGTGGTAGTTCTATCCGGAGACGCCTACTCGTGGCATTGGAAGCTCACTTTGAGCAGACAATTCGTTCGGAGATAGAGTTCAGCGGTATCGGCTTGCATAGCGGGGCGCCTGTACTGATGCGATTGGTCCCGGCGCCGGCTGGATCCGGTATCGTCTTTCGTCGCACAGACTTAGACAACTTCGAGATCGCTGCGATTGGGCGGAACGTCGCCAAAGTGAGCTATGCGACGAGCCTGATGCGGCAGAGCGTTTTGATCTCGACGACGGAACATCTGCTCTCTGCTCTTATCGGCTTTGGCGTGGATAACGTGATCGTCGAGGTGGATAATCTTGAGGTTCCCATCCTGGATGGAAGCTCTCTGCCTTATGTGCAAGCGTTTCATTCTGTGGGGCTTAAGCAGCAGAGGCGAAAGCGCGAATACCTGAAGATTTTAAAAGAGGTGGAGGTGCGGGACGGATCCAAGTTTATCGGGGTCTATCCGGGGTCGGGGTATCGGATTCAGTATACGATCGACTTCCCGCAACCTATTGGATATGAGACGTTTAGGGGTGATCTGGCGACTGGCGATTATGTTAAATTAATTGCCCCGGCGCGTACCTTTGGATTTAAAGAAGATGAGGCTATGTTGCGGGATATGGGGCTGATTCGTGGGGTTTCGGACGAGAGCGCTATTATTCTTTCGCGGCAAGGTATTGAAAATGGGCCACTTCGCTTCGATGATGAGTTTGTGCGGCATAAGGTGCTGGACCTGATTGGGGATCTGGCGCTGGCGGGGCGGAGAATTCAGGGTCATGTGGTGGCAGAGCGTGCTGGGCATGCGATGCATACTGCTCTTGTGCAACGACTTATGCGAGACCGCTCGGCGTGGGAGCTGGCGCATGGGTACGATGAGGTGGCGGAGCCGGCCAGGGTGATGGGCCAGCTGCAACCAGCCACGGTTTCGTGATTTTGTGGTCGAAACGCGTGGTTCGTTGATGGTGGCTTGTGGTGACGATGTGGTGATTTGTGTGGCTGCTAAGCCCAGGTTCCGGGTGGTGCTGGGGTGAAGGCTGTGGCGGCGATCGCTCTGGGGTCGAACCTGGAATCAAAGTTCGGGGATCGTGAGGCGAATCTGGAGGAGGCGGTGCGGTTGATTCGGCCGCTGGGTGAGGTGACGGGGGTCTCGTCGTTTTACGATACGGAGCCGGTTGGGTTTCTGGAGCAGCCTAGATTTCTGAATGCTGCCCTGCTGCTCGAGACGGAGTTGGGGCCGGTGACCTTGCTGCGGGAGCTGCTTGTGGTGGAGCGGACGATGGGGCGGGAGCGGGTTGGGGCTGTTGCGAAGGGGCCGCGGGTGATTGACCTTGATCTGTTGCTGTATGTGGATGCGATGGGGCGCGATGTGGTGATGTCGACCGAGGAGCTGGTGTTGCCGCATCCGGAGATGCAGGGGCGCAGGTTTGTGCTGGAGCCACTGGCGGAGATTGCGCCGGGGATGGTGAATCCGGTGTTGGGGCTTGCGGTGATGGAGATGCTGCACACGCTTCGAGCGTAGGGATCTCGAGGTAACTGGCTGAAGGGTTTGAAGAGAACACAACGGCAATATTTTTGTCGTTGCGGCTTCGCCTTCACTCCTGCCTTCGGCTGAGAGGAGCCCACTCATCTCGCCAGAATCCGCGCGATGAATAGGTCAGCCGGCACCCGGCTGGGGCGAATTGGAATAGAGTTTTGGTCCTGGCCGCCCCGTAGACCTGCTTTGAATTTTGTGTTTCCTGCCGGACTGGCCTCCTGCGCGGAGGGCGGCCATTTCATGGCTTTTCCCTTGAATTGCGGATCGACCAACTGTGGCCCTCCTTGGACCGAGAGGGACACAGTGATCTCTCGCTGTGCGGACTCAGCTTGCGTTTTACGCCTTCTGTCTCTTCTTTAGTTTGCTCCGTCTGTCTTTGCGAACCTGACCGTGTAGTCTCCGATTCTCTTGCCATGATCCATTCCAACTTCGATATCTGAACGATAGTGGATGCCCGCGTAGAGCCTGGACATGGCGGCTTCTTTCATCTGGGTTTGAAAGTAGGTTGCGCCGTCGGGGAAGAGATACGACAGGACATCGGAGCCTGCGGCGGAGAAGTCTGAGTGCCCCGAGACGTAGGATGGGAAGTTTGGAAGTCCGGTCTGGGTCTTGATCGAGGGATCGAGTTGCGAGGGTCGGGGGTTGAAGTAGAAGTACTTCGCATCCCAACAGGCAACGGCTGCGTCATGAAGGGCCATATTGAGCAGCGCGAAGACGCGTGAGGCGCGCACCTCGCTGAAGCTGGCAGCGCTGACGTACGGCTCGGCGATGGCGTCCCAGTGGCCGGGAGGAGTTACGGTGCTGACTCCATCGGCCCATTTGTATACGGTGGCCTGCTGGTCGCGGGTGAGACTGTTGACGATGCTTTTTACTTCGGCGGTCTCGGTCTGCATTTGAGTGGATGACGTGGAGGGGGGCGGCCCCGGCCGCTCGTTCACGATGTCGTTTGGAGTCATCATCCACGCCTTGACCTTGCCGAAGACGGGCAGCATGGGCGGGCGAGGTGGACCATCCTGGCTGATCCAGGGGATCTCTCCGCGCGCGGTTGCGTTGTCGGCCAGGGACTGCCAGATTGCAGGGGAGCCGCCGGCTGCCTTCATTCCGTCCGAGGCGGCGCGGGCAGCGAAGACGGCGGCGACGGCTTTGCCCAGGGCGACTCCGGCGGCGATGTCACTGGGGGAGGCTCTGCCGGAGATGAGGGCGACCTGTTGCTGCTCGGCTGCCTTGGCGTTGATCTCATCGACCGAGGTGGGAAAGAGGAGGGTGAGCAGAGCAATGTTGACTCCTGCTTCGACGGCATCCTCGGAGGGGTAGGAGGGAATGTCGCTGGCCGGCAGCAGCGCCTTGATGCTGGTGTCCGCTTTGAAGGGGGAGGGGCGGTTGTAGAGATACTTGTAGTACCACGCGGCCTTGAGAGCCTCATACTGCGCGACGGAGACGTAACTGTAGGCACGTGCCGCATAGGGAGGGTTACTAAACGGATATTGCGGATTCGCGAATGGATTTGCGGGACTTGGAACGGGATAGCTTCCGTCCGGATTTGGCGAGGGCGGCAGATCGGAGCGCGCTGCAATCTCGCGCATGATCTGATTCCAACGCAGGACGCCGCCGCTGCTCCAATAGGTGATGGCGGTTTTTTGCGCATCGGTCAGGTTGGCCTGGGCGGTCTTGATGGATGCCAACTCGGACTGATAGCCGGGGTCGCTGACAGGGGCCGGTGCGACTACAGGGATCTGCGTGGGGCCTGAGAGAACGATCATCTTCCAGGATCCGGCGTTGGCGTCGGTGTTCGCTGGAGTGACTGTGGGCAAGGCCTCGGAGGAGGGGATGTCCTTGCTGCAGCTGGAGGTGCTCAGGGCCAGGGCAAGGAAGATTGCGGCTGAGATCGATGCGCGGAAGAGAGGCGTTTTCCTTGTCATTCTCGTGGTCATGATGGTGGTCATTATCCTGTTCAAGGGGTGGCTCGCTTTTCGAAGGGAAGGGTGTACATGAGGCCGGTGGTGAAGGTGTTCGCTTGTCCGACGTTGCGGCCTTGAAAGGTGTTGGAGTAGATGAACCAGTACTGAAGGTCTCGTACCTTCGGGACGGGGACCTTGATCGTAGCGCCCGCTTTAGAGAAGTTGGCGCGGTTGGAGACGAACGGCATGTCCTGGGGGCGAATGTCTCCGCCTCCGCGGGCTTGCTGTACGGAGAAGTCGCCTAAGAGCGAGACGTTGTTTTTGCGATAGCCGACGCTGGTGCCGTAGTTGAAGAGGTTGGGCATCGCGACCTGATTGCTGAGATAGAGCTGTCCGTTGGTGTAGTAGCTGGAGCGGTCGAGCGTCACGTTGCCGCGAAAGGTGTAGGCGGCGGTGCCGTTGAGATAGAGGCCACGCCTGCCCAGATAGTTCAAGGTGGCGCGTCCGGTAAGGGTCTTGCTGTTGGCGCCGAGCGAGAGCGGTTGAAGGTCGGGGGTGTAGTTGGTCATGGGAAGGGTGCCCGATAGCACGGCGATCGCTCGCAGCGCGCCGAACTTGCCGACGGGGATGCTGAGGAGTTTGTACTTTGCGGCGAGGGTGAGGTCCTGAAATCCCGACTGGCCGTGGAGCACGCCCTTGCTTGCGTCGGTCCAAACGTAGGGCACGTTGATGATGAAGTCGAGCCGGCTGGTCACGCCGTAGTTGGCTGCCATGGTGATGGTTTGCGTCGTGATGGTGCCGATGTTTCCGTTGACGCGTTGGAGGCTTCCCTGCCAGTAGCTGTCCCAACTGTCGTGCGTGTAGAGGGCTCCTGCACAGAGGGACCGCCTCGCCAGCATGATGCCGTCGTCGATGGTCTGGGCGTTAAGCGATGGGCAGAGCAGACACAGGAATGTGAGACAAGCAGGAAGGAGAGCGGTATGTCTGGCTTTCCGCTCTTTGGGTTTGGGGCTGCTTCCGGCGAGGACGGACCGGCGCCGGGAGAAGAGGAGCGGCGGGCGCCTTGGCAGCGGGTTTTGAAACCCAGATGATGCTGGCGCGTGATTCGAAGTCATGGTCTTTCTCCGTGTCGTTAGAGGAAGGCATACGCACGGCTTCGTGCGGAGCTTAGCGATCATCGTGTGATTGCGAAGCTTGGCTGCGAAGAGATTCGTATACCTTGATCAGGAGGGAGTTTATGCGCGAACGCGGGTGCTGTCTTCAACTCAAAGGATGGTTTTTCTATCCATCGTGTGGGGGACAGGTTTTGTGCCGGAGGTGTGCCGGGGGTACACTCTGAGAATCCTCGTGGGGGCTTTGCTCGCGCGCGACTTTTTGAATGGAGCTTTGATTATGTCTGCTATCGAGTTTGGGAGTGCTGGGTTCTGGAGCCGTTTCGAGGAGCGCGTTGCTCCGTTCAACCTGTTGCAGCACCCGTTTTATCAGGCGTGGTCGAAGGGTGAGCTGACGCGTGAGGATCTGCGGGAGTATGCGGCGGAGTACTGGCATCATGTGTCGGCGTTTCCGACTTATTTGAGCGCGCTGCACTCGCGGCTGCCTGATGGGGAGATGCGGCGTGAGGTTCTGCGCAATCTGGCGGAGGAAGAGGGTGTGGATCAGGCGACGGCTCGTCCGCATAGCGATCTTTGGATGGACTTTGCGGCTGGGATGGGTGCGAGTCGCAGCGAGGTGGAGGGGCGCGCGGTGCAGCCGGAGATGACGGCGCTGATGACGACGTTCCGCGAGCTGATGCAGGAGGAGAAGGCTTCGGCTGCGATGGCGGCGCTGTATGCGTATGAGTCGAAGGTGCCTGCGATTGCTAAGACCAAGGCGGAGGGGCTGGCGGAGCACTATGGGACTCAAGGGGCGGCGGCGCGGTACTTTACGCTGCACCAGACGGCTGATGTTGCGCATGCGAGTGTGTGGCGGGAGTTGATTGAGAAGCAGCTTGCCGGTGCTCCTGAGGAGGAAGAGGCGGTGCTGGCGGCTGGGGAGCGGGCGGCAAAGGCGCTTTGGGTTGCTCTGGATGGCGTGGAGCGACAGCGGCTGGCGGTGAACTAAGCTTAGAGAATCAATTTAAAGAGAGGGCCAGGCGGAAGATGCCTGGTCTTTTTTTTGTTTGGGTGCCTTAGAAGCGCATGTATTGGGTGTCGTGCTGGTGGTGCCATCGCGTGACTTGGTGGAGGGCCTGGGCTAGCGAGTTGACGACTACGTTGGGTCTGCCGTTGCCGAAGCGCTCGATGGATTGCTCGGCGGTCTGGTCGAGGTCGTTGGCGGAGTTCCAGAGGCCGACGACGATGCGGTTGTTGGGCAGGTGGGAGCGGACGCGCTGGCAGATGGCTCGGGCCTGCGAGAAGGCGAAGGGTGGGAGCGCGGAGATGAAGACGACGGTGTTGGATTCGGTGGCGAGGGAGTCGAGGATCTCGCTGGAGACGGTGGAGGCGGAGAGGAGGAGGGTCTGATGGTTGGCGCGCTCCATGAGCTGGCCGAGCATGAGGGTGGTGAGCTCGTCGGCCTGGTCGCTGACGGAGATGCAGATGACGGCGAACTCTTTGTCGATGGGGCGGCGATAGGGGCGCGGTTTGACGGCGTCTAGGGCTGCGTTCTCGGGCTCTTTCTGGTGGTAGTCGGCTAGTTCGGCGACGATCTCGCCGATGGTGAGGAAGAAGAAGTCGGAGCGCTTGTCGTCGAGGTTGCCCTGGTGGCGGTCCTGCTCGACGAGGGCGAGGGCGGGGATGAGGACGGAGTCGTAGAGCTCGACGAGGGGCTTGCCATCGAGGAAGCGTGTGGCGACGGCGCGGGCTTCGCGCTGGTCCATGGCGAGGAGACGCTCGTAGAAGAGGGCTTCGGAGGAGAGCTCGGCGTCGGTGCCGAGGAGGGTGTGGAGGAAGGACATCTGCGGGACGTGGCGGCCGAGGACGACGATGCAGACGGTGAGCGGTGTGGAGAGGATGAGGCCGGGCCATCCCCAGAGGAGCGCCCAGAAGATGGCCATGGCGAGGAGCGCGAGGGAGGAGATGCCGGTGCGGGTGCTGTAGAGCCAGGGCTCGACGAAGTTAGTGGCGGTGAGCTCGAGCGCGAGGAAGAGGCAGAGGATGAGGAGGGGCGGCCACCAGGTGGTGGAGATGGCGACCGAGACGATGAGGGGGAGGGCGAGGCTGGTGGCGGTGCCGACGTAGGGGACGATGCGGAGGATTCCGGCGAGGACTCCCCAGAGGGTGGCGTCGGGTACGCCGATGAGGTAGAGGCCGCTGCCGAAGAGGAAGCCGTAGGCTGCGTTGACGGCGAGCTGGAAGAGGAGGTATTGGCTGATGCGGGTGGCGGCCTCTTGCAGGGCCTGGGTCATGAGGTTGATGCGGCCCATGCCGGCGAGCAGGAGGACGCGATTGCGGAGATCCTCGCGCTTCATGAGGAGGTAGATGGTGAAGACGATGACGACACCGACGGTTCCGATGGGGCGGAGGAAGCGCATGAGCAGCTCGGTGGTGGTCTGGAGCTGGGTGCGGTCGGGATCGATGACGCGGACGGGCTGGACTTGTACGGGGGGTTGCGAGAGGGGCGTGGGAGAGGAGGGGGCGATGTCGCCGCTGATGTCTTCGACGGCGGTGAAGGCCTTTTCGAGAGACTGCTCGGCGGGCGAGTGGACGGTGGCCATCTTCTGGTGGATGTTGAGGCGGTAGGCGGGGAGGGTGCGGGCTACGTTGAGCAGCTGGCGGGCGACGACGTAGCCGACGCTGAAGATGCTGAGGAAGGCGAGGATGCCGATGATCGCTACGGCGAGGACGCGGGGGACGCGGCGGAGTTCGAGGCGGCTGACGGCGGGGGCGAGCAGGAACGACAGGGTGAGCGCGAAGGTGAGGGGGATGAGGAGCTCGCGTGCGAAGTAGAGGATGAGCACGATGACGGCGAGCACGAGCAGGGGCTCTACCCTTGGGATCTCAGTTGTGCGAGCGCGGGACATAGGAGTTGTAAGACCTCGTGGGACCTGATGGATGCTCTGCGCTTATGCGGGCAAGAATACATCAACGTGACGGCGCGCGGGGGTATTGCAGCGTGGATAGGCTAGACTCTTGGTTGCAGATTTGTGGAGGTGAATGGATGAACGAGACGCAGCCGGTGAGCGCGAGGGAACGATATGCCTTCGGACAGGAGCGGCGGAAGCAGGTGAAGCGCCAGCACCATAAGGTGTGGACGGCGAAGCAGCGGCGGGAGAGTCCGCTGAAGCTGCTGGAGGTGTCGACGCGGGGACGGGTGCCGGCGCTGGTGGCGTTGAAGAACGAGTTGATGGCGGCGTCGCCGTTCGGGTACTTTCGCGGGGCGGTGCCGGTGATGGCGTATGACCTGTCGCTGACGGGGAGTACGGGGATCTGCAATCAGCTGTGCGGGGACGCGCATGTGAGGAACCTGGGCGCGTTTGCGGGGCCGGATGGGCGGTTGGTGTTCGACATTAATGATTTTGACGAGACGATTGTTGCGCCGTTTGAGTGGGATGTGAAGCGGATGGCGACGAGCCTGGTGCTGGCGGGACGTGGGGCCGGGGCCAAGGATGTGCGTTGCAGGGAGGCGGCAGCGGTATTTCTGGAGCGGTACCGGACGATGATGCATGCGTTTTCGCGAATGCCGGTGCTGGAGGTGGCGAGATACCAGGTGCATCGGCTGGGGAGTATGACGACGGTGGCGGGAATCCTGATGATGGCGGAGCGGGCTACGCCCATGCATACGCTGTTGACGTTGACGGAGGTGGAAGGGCGGGCTTCGGCAGCGAAGAAGAAGGGGAGCAAGACGGCGAAGGGTGCGGCTAAGAGTTCGGCTAAGAATGCGGCGAAGAGTTCGGCTGGGAGTTCGGAGCGGGCGCAGCGGGTCTTTCGGACGATTCCGCCAAACCTGAAACGGGTGACGGGAGCGCAGGCGGAGCAGGTGGTGGGGTCGCTGACGATGTATGCGGAGAGCCTGCAGCGGGAGCGGAGGCACTTTCTGGCGCAGTACCGGCCGATGGATGTGGCGTTCAAGGTGGTGGGGACCGGGTCGGTGGGGCTGCGGGACTACGTGGTGTTGATGGAGGGAAATGGGATGAAGGATCCTCTGTTCCTGCAGATCAAGGAGGAGGTGGCCTCCGGGTATGCGCCTTACGTCGCTGGTGCTTTGAAGGGACGAAGAGGAAAGCAGCACCAGGGACAGCGTGTGGTGAATGGAGAACGTGCGATGCAGTTGCAGTCGGATCCATTTCTGGGGTGGACGACGATGGAGGGCAGGGATTATCTGGTGAGGCAGTTGAACGATCACAAGGCTTCGATTCAGCTGCAGGGTCTGAAGGCCGCTGGTTTGCTGGAGTATGCGGGTGTGTGCGGCGAGATTCTGGCGCGTGGGCATGCGCGGGCCGGAGATAGCGCGATGGTGGCGGGGTATGTGGGGACTTCGCCGCGGTTTGATGAGGCAGTGGGGGCGTTTGCGGAGGCTTATGCGAATCAGACGGAGCTGGACTGGAAGGAGTTGGTGAAGTCGCTGAAGACGACAGGAAAAAAGGGTACGAAGTAGGGCGTGCTCGCGGTGATTGCTCTCTGAGTCGAAGGTCCAAAAGAATCACCGCAGATTTGTGAGGTCTGCGGTGACGGTTGATCGATTCGTTGTGTTGGCCTGTGGATGGAGCGCCTGCTCTATTGGATCTCGATGCCGGTCATCTCCGGTTGGTTGACCGCTCCATTGCTGAGGCTGATGACGATCTGGCCTGAGCTGTTTGCCGTGGTGGTGAACTGCTGGACATTGGCCTTGTATCGACCGCCGGCAGCCGCCACGATATCGAAGTTCGTGAGAACGGGTGCCCCATTGATGGCGACATTGAACTCACGCTGACCCGTGGTTGAGAAGTACAGCTCGGCGAAGTGCAGCCTTACAGTGTGGGTGCTGCCTGCGACGAAACCCGGAACTGTGTAAGTGAAGGTTCCTTCGCGAGCATCCTGATACACCGCTTCCGGCGCGGGATTGGTGACTCCTGACGTCGAAATGGTATTCGACACGGCATATGTGGAACCACCGGAGTAGTCTGTGTCCGCAACGAACGGCGATACGGCTGCACCGCCCGCGTTGATATCCACGTTCGATGTGCCGGCCGAGCAGGTTCCGCTTCCGGCGTACGAGGTGAAGTCGTGGGGAGTACCGGCTGCGGTTGTGGCACCGCCCGTGTTGTTGATGACGTTGCTAATGCCGCCTGAACCGCTCAGCATCACAGTGACCATGTGGGTGAAATTAATCCCGGAGACATTAGGAGCGAGGATTGCATTGCTTTGAAGGATGGTTACATTCGGAACGTCGAAGAAAGAGTAGATCCCGAGACCATAGGCGGTGTGTGAGCAGACTTTGGACGTGACCTCATAGGAGGGGTAGCCGTTGGCGCCGTTATAGGTCCATGAGCTTTGACTTGGGACGTCGTAGGGATCTTCGCTTTGATAAAAGACTGTTTCGCCGTTGTTGCCGTTCCACTGCACCTGGCTTTGCTGATAGTGTTCGACAGCAAGTCCGAGCGCGGTCACATTGTCGCCATCTACGATGAGTCCATGCGAGGCTGTGTTGGAGGTCCAGCCTACGCCGGTGCCGTGATCAGCTCGCCAGGCCCAGATGTTATCCAGGATGACGTTGTTGCTATCCAGTTCAAGGCTGGTTGTAGCCGAACCCGCCTCTGCACCGCCGATACGAAAGTACACGTTGCTGATCGAGGTTGGATTGCTGGCATGACTTAGGCGGGTCGCGCCTGCTACGCCAACCTGCATCAGCACGGGAGAGTTGGTCGACCCGGCATCGATAAGCAGATCTGCAATCTGCACACCATCCACATCGGCGACAGTGATTGCGGATCCGCCGCTTTGCGGAATCAGCGTCGGGTAGCCGAGACCCAGGACGATGGTCTTCGCGTTGGTGATGCTGATGGGCGCAGTAAGTTTGTAGATACCTGGGGTGAGGATGAGGTTCTTACCCGAAGACAGTGCGGAGTTGATCTGTGCGGCAGTGTTTGAGGGTGTGGCGATATAGAAGGTGCTGATGGCATCACTATAGCCAGTTCCCAAGCCGTTGTTTGCCGTCCAGTCCACACCGCTTGACGAGGTTTTGACCGTGGGCACGAAGACGTTGTAGTTTCCGCTGCTGTCGATGTAAAGAAAAGGCTTTTCTCGGACTACCGGGGTTGTGGAGAGGATTGTGTTCTTTGGAAAGGTGTTGGAGGGTGCGGTGCCGGTAAATGTGTCGCCCGAGAAGACGAAGTTCCAAACGTTGTCTGTGAATGAGGCCATGGTGCTGTTGCGCGTGTACCACTGTTGCTGGGAGCAGGCATTGATGCCGTTGTCTACGGTCGTGTCGGCGATGAATCCGCCGCTCGCCTCGCCACAGCTCTGGTTGGTGAGCTCGAGACCACCGGCGATGTGAATGCGACGGAGCGAAGCGCCTTGTGAGACGCCCCAGGTTTCGGTGTTGCCTGAGGGCACGTTGATACGCAGGTTTTCCATCGAACGCCAGAAGTTTGTCGTCAGGTTGCCGTTGCTGTCGGTTACGTCGAGATAGAGACCTCCGCCGTTCAAGACGGTCGCGTCAGGAGTCAGTCCCAGGCCGGCGATGGAGGTGTAGAAACCCACCTCCTGGCTTACCCCGGAGTAGGTGCCGGGTTTGAAGAGCACAGCGGCGCGGCTGCTGCTGAACTGTCCGGTGCTGACGTTGGGATTGGAGATTGAGGCGATGTCGGCGTTGATGACGGATCCGGAGACGGTCGGATCGAAGACATAGACGTTGGGGCCGAAGATCGTGGAGTTGTACTGCGCGAATGTTGGGAGCGCGAAGCCGCAGAGGGCTGCGCAGAGGAGGAGGAGCTTGCCGAAAAGAGGCGTTGAAGTTTTAAAGAGATGCATGAGTACCCTCGTAGTTCAGGATGGAAGTGGTGGGTTTGGCACAGCAGCCGGACTAGCCGCACCGTGTGTACTCAGAACGAGGAAGAAGTGAAGCAGGTCCAGGGGAGGAGCAGGATGGCATCGCAAACCGTGGTTCAATCCTGCGGACCTTCGGTGGGCCGGCAGGGCCGGAGTTCCGCAGCGTGATCTGCATGGACTCGCAAACGTCGCAGATTATTGCACATGCGGGATGACGCTGTCGCGTGAGATTGCCGGAAGCAGTACCGGCGCGGGCTTGGTTCGGAGGTGACTTAGTTTTTGGAGGGAGACGGGCGGGTGGCGGATTGTGCGAGCGCGAGAGCGATGAGAAGCATGGCGGCGGCGACGTAGAAGGGTGTGCCGGGGATGCTGACGATGGCGTTGGCTCCGATGGATTTGCTGAAGACGTAGGTGAAGAAGCCAGGGCCGATGAGACCGGCGATGCCGCGGAGGCTGTTGATGGCGCCTTGAAGCTGGCCTTGCTCGGAGGGGCTGGTCTTGCGGGAGAGGACGCTTTGGGCCGAGGGCCAGGTGAAGGACATGAGGTTGAGCAGGGGGATGCCCAGCCAGAAGAGGAGGCCGGTCTTTGAGAAGCCGAACATGGAGTAGCCGATGGCTCCGCCGATGAGGCCGAGGGTGATGGCGCCGCGTTCGCCGATCTTTGCCACGACCCTTTTGACCAGGAGTGCGCCGTAGATTGCTGTGAAGACGCCGATGGTGGCGAGGGAGAAGCCGACGGTGCGGTCGGTCCAGTGGTAGCGGTAGTCCGCGTAGATGACGTAGACGTTCATGAGCGACTGCTGGGCGATGTAGCCGAGGAGAAGGACACCGGAGACGGCGAGCATGCCGCCGCGTTTCAGGAGGTTGAGCGAGCCGACGGGGTTGGCGCGCGCCCAGGAGAATGGGCTTCGGTTTGTGAGTGCGAGGGATTCGGGAAGGACGAAGAGGCCGTAGAGTCCGTTGATTAGGCTGAGGAGGCCTGCGACCCAGAAGGGCAGGCGCGGGTTGATGTTGCCGAGGAGGCCGCCCATGGCAGGACCGAGGACGAAGCCGATGCCGAATGCGGCGTTCAACATGCCGAAGGCTGCGGCGCGGCGCTCGCGTGGGGTGACGTCGGCCATGTAGGCCATGGCGGTGGGGATGCTGGAGGCGGTAAGGCCGGAGATGACGCGGCCGACGAAGAGCCAGCTGAGCGCGGGGGCCCAGGCCATGAGGAGGTAGTCGAAGCCGAGGCCGAAGTTGGAGAGGAGAACGACGGGGCGGCGGCCGAAGCGGTCGGAGAGCGAGCCGAGGATGGGGGAGAAGAAGAACTGCATGGCGGCGAAGACGGTTCCGAAGAGGCCGAGCATGCGGGCGGCAGAGGAGGTGTCGCCGTGGAGGAAGCCTTCGATGAGGCGTGGGAGGACGGGGGCGATCATGCCGAGGGCGAGCATGTCGAGGGTGACGGTGAAGAAGATGAAGGTGGCGGCGGCGCGGCGGCCTGGGGGTGGGTGGGGTGTGAGCGCGGTGTCCGGTTCGATGGGACTGACGATTTCGGGCTCGGTGATCAGTGGATCGGGCGTGGTGATTGGTTGCGACGGGTTGGACGGAGATTCGGCCATGCGATTGAAGGCAGTCTACGTGAGTTTTATGACGGGCTCTTGGATATTTCGGCGTTATTCTCTGGGGTCCGAACTCTTGCTGCGTGGGGCGCATCCTACCGAGAGTCGCGTTGCTGGGCGTGCTTTACTTGTGCAAGCAGCATGATGAGCTTTCGTGCTGCGATGAGGAATCGAGGATCGATGCGTGTTGCTGTATGGTGGGTGACGCTGATTTGCCTGTTGGGGGCCGGGGGCCTGCGCGCCCAGAGTTCGAGCGAGGCAAAGCGAATTGTCGAAACGATGCTGACCCACGAGAATGATCCGGCAGAGCATCGCAATCGATACATGTACGTGTCGGAGGAGCGGTCGGATCGTACGGGTGGGCACCTGTGGCGCGAGCGCGTGGTGGAGACTTCGGCAGGCAAGGTGCGGATGCTGCTGGCCGTAGACGGGAGTCCGTTGAGCGCGGAGCGTGCTGCCGCAGAGAGGGAGCGGCTGGCCCAGATCGTCGCGCATCCTGAGGAGTTTCGCCAACGCGAGCAGGCGATGACCAATGACGAGCAGCACGCGGAGCAGATGCTGGCTCTCCTGCGAAAGGCGTTTCTGTTTGACGATCCTCACGAAGCGGGAAACGATCTGCAAATAGCCTTTCGGCCTGATCCTGCGTATAAGACGCAGTCGCTGGAGGAGCGCGTGCTGCACGCGATGACAGGAACGATTCTGGTGGATCGGCGGATGATGCAGCTGCACAGGATCGATGGCACGATGCCAACAGACGTCAGTGTCGGGTTTGGCTTGTTGGGGACGGTGCATGCGGGCAGCAACTTCAACACGACACACGAGATGGAGCCGGGCGGGGATTGGAAAGACGCTGTGGCGAATACCGCCATTGAGGGCAAGGCGCTGCTATTCAAAGAGATTGGCAGGAACGAGCACCTCGTTCACAGTGAGTTCAGGCTGATGCCGGCGGATATCAGTGTCGCGCAGGCGGTGGAGATGCTCGAGCGGTAGCGTCCAGCCGGACGGGCCTCCTGCGCGGAGGGCGGTCACTTCGTGACTTGTATACCCCTTCGGTTGGCGCTCCCGTTGGTCGCGAGGGAAGATTGATTCCGACCAACGGGAGGACCACGCGAAGCTCTAAAGAGGCGTGCGAACGCCCGCCCCACGCGCAGTGGGCCCGTCCGGCAGGACCTATCTTTCAAGCTGCGGCTACTCGCTGAATGAGGTTGTTTTGCTCTCTCTGCGATTCGGCGCCGATGGTGAAGGCATCGAGAACGCCTGTGCTTAGGGCGTAGCGGATGGCCTCGGCCGGCTTGTCGCGGAGATCGCCCTGGCCGAGGATCTTCATGCCGACGATTCCCTTCCCCTGCGCGCGCATTTGCTTGATGACGCTGATTACAGTGGCGGGGTCGGCGTCCATGTGGGAGCCGATGGGGTTGAGACGGACGAGATCGACTTCGACCCACGGCGAGGCGGCTGCGGCTTTCAGCGCGGAAAGGCTGTGACAGGAGACACCATGTGCGCGGATGACGCCCTTCTGTTTGGCTTCGGAGAGGACGTCCATGACGCCGCGATAGCGCGTGGTCCAGTCGGCCTCGGTGACACAGTGGATCAGGACGATGTCGATGTAGTCGACTCCCAGCTCTTTGCGATAGCGGTCGAGGTCGGCGCGGACACCGGCGGCGTCGCGTGTGTCGGTTTTGGTGAGGACGGTGACTTTGTCGCGGGGGATGTGCTTGAGAGCTTTGGCGACGTAGGGATGACTGCCATAGGAGTCGGCGGAGTCGAAGAAGCGGAGGCCGTTGTCGTTGTAGCCGTCGAGGAGGAGCCTGGTGAGCGGTGAGGTGCCTAGACGGGTCTGGTTGGAGGAGCCGCCGAAGCCGATGGTGCCGGTTCCCATGGCGAGGCGGCTAGTGCGGATGCCGGTGTGGCCTAAGACGACCTCGTCCTGGGCTTGGAATTTTCTGGGGAGTGGATCGGGTTCGAGTAGTGCGGCGCGAGCGATGGGGGAGCGGGCGAGAAGGGCGGCGCCTACGGTGCGGGTCGAGCGGCGAAGGAAGTCTCTCCTTAGCATGGCGCGATCTCCTTGTCGGTAGGTTACTCCGATTTGGACGCGGGGGAAAGACGTTGTCCTGCCGGACGGGCCTCCTGCGCGGAGGGCGGGCGTTCGCACGCCTTTTTAGAGCTTCGCGTGGTCCTCCCGTTGGTCGGAATCATCCTTCCTTCGCGACCAACGGGAGCACCAAGCGAAGCGGTATACACGCCACGAAGTGGCCGCCCCACGCGCAGTGGGCCCGTCCGGCAGGACGCTATCTTTCAAAAAAGTCAGGCGATGACTTGGAAGGGACGCATCATGTCGTTGGCCTCGTGCTCGAGGATGTGGCAGTGGTAGAGATACTTCCCCGCATAGCCCTCGAAGCGAATAATGACACGAGTCACCTGTCCGGCAGGGCACTGGATGGTGTCCTTCCAGGACATCTCGTTGGGAGCGGGCGGCTCGACGGGGCCGCGGAAACGCAACTTTTTATTGGTCATGAGTTCGAACTGATCGAAGGTGCGGCGGTCGAGGAGCTGAAAGCGCACGAGGTGGATGTGCATGGGGTGGGTGTCTTCGGTCTGATTGACGAACTCCCAGATCTCGGTGGAATTGAGCCTGGGGAACTCGGTGATGGGTTCGTGCCAGTGCTTGTTGTTCAGGAGCATGACCATGGGGTTGCCGATCTTGTCCTGATACTCGTTGAGGGTGATGGTGCGGGTTGTGATGGCGGAGGATTCGGGGATGCGTTCGACGGGACGAAGAGTTTTGGGCAGGGAGATCGATGCGGGGGAGGAGGACTGCCTGGCTATGCGGAACTCGAGGATGTCGAGAGCGCCGGTACGGAGGTGGAGGGTCTGGCCGGCGGATTGGCTGAAGTCGATGAGGATATCGGCTCGCTCGGCTGGGGCCAGGACGACGCTTTTTACCTCCACTGGGGCCGAGAGCAGGCCCTGGTCGGAGCCGATCTGGGTGAGCGGCTGCTGGTTCGAAAGAGAGAGAAGGAAGAAGCGGCTGTTCGAGGTGTTGAGAGTGCGGAAGCGGTAGAGGCAAGGCTCGACCTCGAAGTAAGGACGGATCTTGCCGTTGATGAGGATGCCATCGGCGGTGAACTCGGGGATCCAGGGGTGGTCAGGATCGCCTGAGTCGGCGTAGAAGAGCTGGCCGTCGGTGGTGAAGTTGCGGTCGTAGAAGATGAGGGGCACTTCGTACTTTCCGGAGGGGAGGTGGAGGGCGTCTTCTACCTGGTCTCGCAGGATATACATGCCGAAGAGTCCGGCGTAGGTGTTGAGGCGGTTGAGGCCCATGGCGTGGTCGTGATACCAGAGGGCGGCGGCGTCCTGCTGATTGGGATAGTGGCAGATGCGGCTTTTGCCGGGGACGAACCAGTCTTCTGGATAGCCGTCGTCTTGGGTTGGAACCTTGGCTCCGTGGACGTGGGCGACAGAGCGGACGTCGGGAATGTCGCGACCGCAGCCGTGAAGGGAGTGATCGATGGGGAGGAAGTGGGTGGTGGGGAGGTTGTTAACCCATTCGATTTGGAGGGGGTGCCCGGTGCGGGCTTCGACGGTGGGGGGCAGGGGGGTGGGGCCGTAGCTCCACATGCGGGTGGGAGGAAGGTCGCGGTGAACCTTGGCGTGGATCTCGCGCATCTCGATGCGGAGTTTGTGGGGGGCGGTGTGTGCTGCGGGGGCGGCGGGGAGAGGCAGCGGGTCGACGAAGGGTGGCAGCTCCAGAACGTGGAGCATAGGGACTTTTTTGCCTGGAGCGTTGGGGATTTGGTGCATGGCTGCCATCGGTTGCATCTGGCTGAATCCGCGGCGGTAGCTATAAAGGAGGCCGAGGGCGGCGGTTTGTTGCAGGAAGCGTCGGCGGGACGAGCTGGAATCAGACAACGGGTGGGCTCCGGAAGATGCGGCGTGTAAAAAGAAAGCACGCACTCCGGAGGACTGAGTGCGTGCGATTAAGAATACAAAGTAAATGTGAAGGCTTTGTGAACCCTGCGGTTAGTTGCCGCTGGTGACCTTGCCGGTGGTGGGGTCGAGCACGACTACGTTGGGGTTCGGCGCGACGGTGCTGGTGAAGTTGAACATACCGGTGAGTGCGCCGGCGGAGGCATCGAAGGACCCGCTGCCAATGCGTGCGCTGGACAGGAAGACATCCTCGATGAAGCGGGGGATGGAGGCCTGGTCGGTGGGGGTGTTGTCGACGTAGTTCTTCTTCGCCCAGGGGGAGATGACCAGAAACGGCATGCGTGGGCCGTGTCCGCAGCGTCCCTGTACGGGGGCGCCGTTGGAGTTGGGACCGGGGAGTGAGGCAGCCGCGGCGCCGGTGCAGACGGCCGCGTCGGCGGCGCTGGCGGAGCCGTTGACGAGGTCGGTCAGGTGATCGTACCAACCGTCAGAGTCATCGTAGGCGATGATGATGGCGGTGGAGGACCAGAAGGACGACTTCTCGATGGCGTTGATGGTGTTGACGACGAAGGTCTGCTCGTCGAGTGGGTCGGAGTAGCCGGCGTGCGCGTCCTGGTAGCCGGGGGCCTTGAGGAAGCTGACGGCTGGCATGACACCAGCCTTGAGAGCGTCGGTGAAGTCATGCATATCGTACTGGTGGTTGGCCTGGTCGGTGGCTCCGATGGCGGCGGTAGGACGCAGGTGGTTGAGGTTTGCGGTGCTGGCGTAGTACTGGAAGGGCTGGTGGTGGGGGATGTAGTCAGCCTTCGTGGGGTGGCCGGGGATATTGACTGCGCCGGTGTTGCGACCGCATCCGGTGGTTCCGTTGGAGTTGGTAACGGTGAGGTCGAAGCCGCCCTCAAAGAAACCCCAGGTGATGCCGGCGGCGTTGAGCAGGTCGCCGATGTTCTTGCCCGACATGCTGAAGTTGGAGGTGGTGGAGGAGCAGATGTCGCCGGTTGGATCGGCATCGTTGATGTCGCTGAAACCACCCTGGCCGTCAGCGACGATGGCGGAGGCGACGTTGAGGGGGTTGATAACGCCGTTGGTCTGGCCGGAGGCGAGATTGATGGCGCCGGGCGTGGAGGGGCCGAAGGTGGTGCCGAACGAGTGATCGTTCATGGCGTAGTGCTGCGCGTAGTTCCACAGGGCCGTGACGGTGTTGCCGTCGTAGTAGCCCATGGTGAGCGCCGTGGTGTTGGTGAGGGGTGCGGCGTTGGTGGCGGTAGTCAGCGATAGGGGGTTAGCGACACCAACTGAGATGGGGAACAGGTCCATCTTGCCGTTGTCGAAGGCAAGCTGTTCGGGGTTGTAGGCGTGGTCCTGGTCGTTCGTGGCGGCCTGCGCGGGGGCGAGGCGGAAGGGGTTTGCGCCGACGGAGTTGAGCGCGGTGTTGACGTTTGCGCTGGTCAGGTTGGGATTCGCGGTGAGCAGGGACGGGGTAGTGATGTAGTTGGTGGTGTTGGTCGGGGTCGCCGGGAGGGTAAAGGTGCCGGCAAGGGTGGCGGCGGCTACGGAGGCGGCGGTCGCTGGGGTGAAGTTCGGCTCACCGGGTAGGTTCGCGGCGTTGGGGTAGCTGCCGAAGTAGTGATCAAAGGAGATGTTCTCGCCGAAGATGACGACGACGTGCTTGATAGCCGCCTGGGCGGTGGTTGGCGTGGGCGGGGGGGTGTTGTTGGCGTTGCCGTTGCCTGGAGGCGTGCTGACCGTGCCCTGGCCGCAGCCGCTGAGGATAAGGGTCGTGGACAACGAGAGGGCGAGAAGTTTCCGAATCATTTTTTGAGGCCTCAAAAGTTGGTAGAGATGCGGTGCTCCTTATTGTTAGGTCTGAAAGGGATTGGGTTTGTGAATTGAAGTTGAATGCCAGATGAATTAATGGAGTGTGACTGCTCCGAAGAGGCTGTTGGTGCGTCGTTGGAGGCGAAACGGGCCTGCCCTCATACAATCGGAGTAATGGGATTTTCATTTGAGGTAGATAGGACCGCTGAGGGTGGAGGGCGGAGGGGGCGGCTGAAGGTGCCGCATGGCGTGGTCGAGACGCCGGTGTTTATGCCGGTGGGGACGGCGGCGAGCGTGAAGGCGGTGCCGCAGAGTCTGCTGGAGGAGGTTGGCGCGGGTGGGAAGGGGGCGCAGATCATCCTGGCGAATACCTACCATCTGTATCTGCGGCCGGGGCATGAGCTGGTGCGGCGGATGGGCGGGGTTCACCGGTTTATGAGCTGGGAGCGGCCGATGCTGACGGACTCGGGCGGGTTTCAGGTGTTCAGCCTGAGCAAGCTGCGGAAGATTACGCCGAAGGGGGTGGAGTTTCGGTCGCACCTGGATGGGAGCAAGCACTTCTTTTCGCCGGAGCACTCGATGGATGTGCAGATTGCTCTGGGGGCGGATATTGCGATGGTCTTCGATGAGTGCGTGGAGACTCCAGCGACGTGGGAGCGGACGCGGGAGTCGATGGGGCTGACGCATGCGTGGGCGCAGCGGTCAAAAGATCACTTTGAGTTACATAAGGACCGGGTGCCGTGGTTTTCGGAGAGACAGGAGCAGACGCAGAGCTTGTTCGGGATTGTGCAGGGTGGAATGTATGCGGATTTGCGGAAGGAGTCGGCGGAGCGGCTGGTGGAGATGGATCTGCCGGGGTATGCGATTGGCGGGCTGGCGGTGGGGGAGCCGAGAGAGGTGACGCGCGAGATGATCGCTCGGACGCTGGAGCATCTGCCGAAGGATAAGCCGCGGTATGTGATGGGGGTGGGGTATCCGGATGAGATTGAGGAGTACGCGCGGATGAGTGTGGACATGATGGACTGCGTGTTGCCGACGCGGGCGGGGCGGCATGGGCTGCTGTTTACGTCGGAGGGCAGGCTGAATATTAAGAAGAAGGAGTATGCGGAGGATCAGGGGCCGATCGATCCCGCGTGCGGGTGTATTGTGTGCCGGCGGTATACGCGGGCTTATCTGCGGCATCTGTTTGCTTCGGGCGAGCCGCTGAGTGCGGTGCTGAACAGCGTGCACAATATCGCTTTTTATCTGGATACGATGGAGCGGGTTCGGCGGGACTTGGCTGGGGTTGGCGAAGCTAGTTGAGGTTGTTTCTTACGTAGATTCTGTAGGCTAGTGGTTTCGAGGGGCTGCTGCCGGAGTTGACCATGTGTGGGGGGATTCGTTCTGCGTCGAGGTGGTAGTTGGCTTTGAGGTAGTCGTCGAATTGGGGCCAGCGGCTCATCTTTTGATAGGCGTAGCCGGGGCGCTGGGTGGCTGAGTCGCAGTCGTTGCTTGATACGACGAAGACGGCTGGGGGATTTTTCATGATGGCCTGCCAGAAGGCTTCGCGGGATCGGTCCCGCTCGGCGCCGGGTTGGTTGGAGAGCATGTAGCAGTCGTAGAGGTAGCCGGTGGATTGCACGAGGCGCATGTTGTAGAGCGTGGGTATGCAGCCGTCGGCCATGTCCAGACATTGCACTCGGTTGGCTAGTTTTTCGCCTCCCAGGCGGTTGAGATCGGCGCGGAGCATGGTGTCGAACTCCTGATTGCGCCAGTCCTGCCAGAGGGCGTGCGCGGTGGAGCCGCCTGCGACAAAGACTACGCCGACTACGATGCCGGCCATTGCGAGGCTGGGCAGGAGCTTGGCGTTTGTGGTGAAACGGAGTCGCCAGTGGGCTGGCTTGGTTTCGAGGATGGTGGTGAAGTCGATGGCGAGGAGGAGGAGAAGAAAGGCTTCGGAGGGGTAGCGGTGGTAGGGAAAGCCCTTCCTTTGGAGATAGAACGACGCCAGTCCGAAGAGAACGGCGACGAGGAGGGCGGCGCGCTCCCAGGTAATCCAGTCTTTTTTGAGGACGACGATGGGCAGCCAGAGCAGCACGACGGGGAGCATGACGGAGGAGATGCTGTGGAGGATGAGATGAGGGTAAGAGCGGGGGCCCAGTAGGAGGAAGTAGGGGAGGAGTTGGGTGAGGGTTCGGAGGAAGTCGGCGGTGATGTGTTGGTGGTGAAGCCAGGCGAGGATGAGCAGGATCGGCGCCAGCATGCCGAGAAGCCCGGCGATGAGGGGAGCGACGAATGGTTGCTGTTTGCGTCGCAGGGCGATGGCTGCGAGGAGCAGGACAGCTGGTGCGAGGAAGAGGACGGATGGCTTGATGGTGGCTGCGACGCCGCAGAAGAATCCGAAGAGGGCGATCATCCAGGACTTTGTATTTTTTTTGGGGTGCGCTGCGGGATCGGTTCTGAGTCCGGTGAAGAGGAAGGCGTAGCCAATGAGGAGGCAGACGGTCATGGTCAAATCGCGCTGACCTAGTTCGACCAGGCCGTCGCGGCCGTGGATGAGGGCGAAGAGGGATGCAGCGAAGAGTGCGGCGAAGCGGCTGTAGGGTTTGCAGATGACGAACATGGCGATTGCAGAGATGCCCAGGAGCGAGAGGTCGAAGAGTCGCCAGGTGAGCGAGTTGCCGCCGAAGAGGTGCATGACGGCGCCTTCGATCAGGAGCGTCGTCGGCATGTTGGGATCGACTATGTCGCGATAGGGGGCCATGCCGTGGTCCATAAGGAAGACGACGTAGTGCATGAGCGCGGCGTCGCCCATGAGGGGCCAGTGCCAGGTTCGGAGGACGAAGAGAAGAAGGCACACCATGAGGAACACGGAGGAGAGTGTTCGGGTGATGGCGTATGACCGATCCGACATGGCTGCGATGCTCCCGTGGTGCCCGCTTTGCGGACAAAACTTTATTAGAGCATTGCAGCTGTTGGAGCATTGCAGCGTGGCTGGTCCGGTTATGCGAGGCGCAGGGAGTCGTGGTTCTGCTTGAGTTCGAGGCAGAGTGCTTCGACGACGAGATTGTGGTCTTCGCGCTGCGGCAGGCCGGAGACGGTGATGCAGCCGATGACGCCTGCGACGGTGACGTGGAGGGGGAAGCTGCCGCCGTGGGCGGCAAAGTCGGCGTCGGGGAGGTTGTAGCGTTCGCTGAAGGTGCGGCTGCTCTGCTCGAGTGCGAGGCCGATGGCGTAGGAGCTGCGGTGGAAGCGGGCGACTACGTTCGATTTGCGCTGCACCCAGCGGGGGTTGTCCGGGGTGGTGCCGGCGAGGGCGGTGTAGAAGAGCGGCTGGTGAGGCTGGCCGAAGCGGCGGATGTCGATGACGAGGGACTGGTTGCGGGAGACAGCCAGCTCGCGGAGGCTTTGGCCGAGACGCCAGGCGGTGTCGTAGTCGAAGGCGGAGAAGCGGAGTTCGGCCTCCTGGCGAGCGATGGCGGCGAGGTCTTCGGGGATGGGCATGAGCGGCGCTTCCTTCCTGCTTGCATACGGTTGCGGGTCGATTACTCGACGACACATTGCAGACAGTTTATGAGATAGGTGGTTCGCATTCGACTGGTGGCGAAGGTTACGCTGGATTCGCGGCGATTGGCGTAGAGTGTTGAGAGCTTTTTGCGAGGAGTGCGAGGAGTGCGAGGAGTGCGAGGAGATTGTGGGTGACGGCAAAGGATTATCGTCGGATCGCATTGAGTCTGCCGTGTGCCTCCGAGGGGTCGCATCAAGGGCATCCTGACTTTCGGGTGGGAGGAAAGATCTTTTGTACTCTTGCATTTGAGAAGGAGGGCTATGGCGTCCTCAAGCTGAGCCGGAGGAGCAGGCCGGTCTGGTAGAGGATGCGCCGGAGGTGTTTTCTCCCGTCCCTGGAGGGTGGGGACGGGGTGGGGCCACCAGGGTACGGCTGGACGCGGTAAGCGCGGATGTGTTGGAGGGAGCGATAAAGATGGCTTGGAAGCGACGTTTGGTGAAGCGCTGAGCGGGGGCCGCGCCTTGACATGGGGGTGCGGTTACGCGATGCTTAGGGGCTAGGCACACTTTTTGCACAACTGGCGAAGTTGCGTCCGGATGCGCGCGTCTGGCTGTAGTTTGACTGGCCAGTGCCAGAGAAGATTTTAGTTGTTGAACGGAGTTTTGATTGATGTTTGCAATGTGGTTGCAGAGTGCAGCAGGGCTGGGTAATCTGGGCAGTCTTGCGCTGCCGATCCTGTTCTTTGTGGTGCTTTACTTTTTGATGATCGCGCCGAACCAGAGGAAGCAGAAAAAGTGGCAGGAGATGCTGGGGCAGCTGAAGACCGGCGACCGGGTGACCACCAACGGCGGGATTCGCGGAACCGTGCTGACCGTGAAGGACGATCTGGTTGTCCTGCGGGTTCAGCCGGACGGGGTGAAGCTGGAGTTCGTCAAGAGCGCGATTGCCGCGGTGACGACCGACGAACAGGCAGCCTAAAAAAGATTTCACAATAGCTGTAGCAGATTTAGATGTAGGCACGTTGAGATTGAACCGTTAACAACGGACGAGGAAGAAACAAGGATAGGCGGCGGGACCAAAGCAGGGCACCGCGGCTGCACCCTTCAATAAAAGATCATGGGCAAGAATCTGGCCGGGAAATCGGCATTCATCGTTGCGGTACTGGTGATCTTCTGTTTCGGCATCGTGGGCATTCCACATGGCGGGCTCACGCAGTCGATCAAAGATCGTATCCACCTGGGGCTCGACCTTAAGGGCGGGACCCACCTGGTGCTCGAAGTGCATGTGGCTGAGGCGCTCGGTTCGGCTACGGACCGCGATGTGGCGAGGCTTGAGGCCGATCTGCAGAAGGCCGGAGTTGTGGGCGCTACAGTGGGCAAGACGGATCCCTCGCGGCCACAGACGATCATCGTTTCGGGTATTCCGGCGGCGAAGTTGAGCGATGCACGCTCTGTGCTGCAAGGGACCGATTATTCGACCTACGATGTCATCACGACGGCCGATGGAAACTCAGCACTGACGATGAAGGTCGGCGCGGTGCGTGATCTGGAGACGAGGACGCTCGATACCTCGATCGAGACCATCCGTGAGCGCATTGACAAGCTGGGTGTGAGCGAGCCTGTGATCCAGAAGTACGGGCTGGGCGAGAACCAGATTCTGGTGGAGCTGCCGGGCGTCGATGATCCTGCGCGAGTCGAGGAGATTATTCAGTCGACCGCCAAGCTGTCTATTCATGCTGTGACTGGCGGTCCTTACGAGTCGGATCAGACAGCGCTGCAGGCCAACGCCGGGGTGATTCCTCCCGACTCGATGCTGGTGCACGGCACTGGTTCCGCCGGAGCGCCGGATCAGATCTGGCTGCTGAAGCGGGTGAGCGAGGTGGAGGGTACCGACTTCCGCGATGCGCAGCCGGGACAGGACCAGAACGGCCGCCCGAATATTCGCTTCAACCTGACGACCGAGGCGGGAGATCGCTTCTACAAGTACACCCAGGCGCATACAGCCTCGAGCGCGACGCCGGGTTCGATGGCGATTGTGCTGGATAACAAGGTCCGCGAGGTTGCGGGGATTCAGTCGGCGATTCGCGATAGCGGCGAGATCACCGGCGCGTTTACGCAGCAACAGGCGAACGATCTGTCGCTGATGTTGCGCACAGGCGCGCTGCCGGCTTCGATCTCGTACCTTGAGACGCGGACGGTTGGGCCGAGCCTTGGCGCCGCTTCGATTCATCAGGGCGTAGTCGCGGCGATTGCCGGAATGCTGGCGGTCATGATCTTCATGCTGATTTACTACCGTGGAGCGGGGATAAACGCGGACCTGGCGTTGATGTTGAACTTGGTCATTTTGCTCGGGTTCATGGGCTTTACCGGGTCGACGTTGACGCTGCCTGGAATTGCGGGTGTGATTCTTACGATCGGTATGGGCGTCGACTCGAATGTGCTGATCTTCGAGCGTATTCGCGAAGAGCTTCGGGCTGGCAAAACAGCTGCGGCGGCTGTGCAGCAGGGCTTTGCACATGCCTGGGTCACGATCATCGATACCCACGTGACGACCATCGTTTCGGCGATGATCCTGTTCCTGTTCGGTTCGGGTCCGGTGCGCGGGTTTGCGGTGACGCTGGCCTTCGGTCTGTTCGCCAACCTGTTTACCGCGGTGCTGGTGTCGCGTGTAATCTTCGACGCGATTCTGCAGAAGAAGGAACGCGGCGCGGCGCTGTCTATTTAGATTTCGAGAGATTGCGGGGCCATTGGCTGCCGCTGAGGGTTTGAGCTTGGAACTGTTTCGTACAACGAATATCGATTGGCTCGGGAAGAAGTGGTACTTCCTTGGGTTTTCCCTGATTTTTTCTGTCCTCGGTGTGCTAAGTATGCTGTTCTGGCATCACATTCCGCTTGGGGTTGACTTCAAGGGAGGCACGCAGGTCCGCGTGGCCTTTGAACAGACTCCAAATGAGGATCACATTCGGCAGGCGATGGATCGCTCGGGCGTGCACAATGCGCGAATTCAGCGCGTCAGCGATCCCAGCGGCCATGCGGCGAACAAGGTGATCATCGCGCTGCCAGAGTCGACCGCGACCGACCAGTCGCATGATGCCGGGCGGCAGAGCGTGGAGAGTGCGTTGAGCGCTAACTACCACGACTCGGCGTTTACGGTGGAGCAGGTTGAGATTGTCGGACCTACGGCTGGGAAACAGCTGCAGAAGCAAGCGTGGCTGGCGACGCTGTACTCACTGATAGGAATGCTGATCTATCTATGGTTCAGGTTTGAGCTGATCTACGGCGTGGCAGCAGTGGTGGCGGTGTTCCACGACACACTTATTACGGTTGGCGCGTTCAGTTTGACGAATCAGGAGATTACTCTTACCGTTATCGCTGCAATCCTGACGCTGATTGGTTATTCGATGAACGACACGATCGTCGTCTTCGACCGCATTCGCGAGAACCTGGCGCTTTCACGGAGGGAGTCGCTGCATGATGTCGTCAATCGGAGCATCAATCAAACGCTGAGCAGAACGGTCATCTCTTCGGGACTGACCTTCCTGACGGTGCTTTCGCTGTATTTGTTTGGCGGTGAGGTGTTGCATGGATTTTCCTTTGCACTCGTTGTCGGCATCCTGATTGGCACCTATTCGTCGATCGCGGTGGCGGCACCGATGCTGGTGGCGTACCAGGACTGGCGGGTAAGCAAGGGCAAGTCGGTGACGTTACCTGCGGGTAAGCGCGCCAAGGTGTAGGGATCGGCTCTTCTGCCGATGTAGTAGCTCGGGAACAAAAAGAAGTGGCTGGGAACAAAAAGCAGCAACGTGGTGTCTAAAGAAAAATAGCTCTTCTTCACAGTAAAGAGGCTGCATATGTTCGAATCCTCGTTGATGGAATCCGGCGGCCAGATCAAGACCAAGTCCAAGTACTGGATGATTGGGACCTTTATCTTCAATGGCGCGATCTTGGCAACCATGATCCTTATTCCGCTGCTGTATCCGGAGGCTTTGCCGAAGACGGCAATGACCGCGATGCTGACAGCGCCGCCTCCACCCCCTCCCCCTCCACCCCCTCCGCCGCCGCAACAGATCGTCAAGCCGATCAAAATGGTGTCAGAGATCGACGCAGGTCTTCACGCTCCTACGAAAATTCCAAAAGATATCAAGATGCTGAAGGAAGATGCTGCACCTCCTCCGCAAGTCGCCGGCGTTGCTGGCATGGCGGGTATGGGTAGCGGTAGCGGCGTCCCGGGTGGCGTGATGGGCGGCATCGGCACGGCGCCGACTCCGGTTGTCAAAGTTGCTCCTCCGAAGGGTCCTCAGCGCGTCTCAAGCGGCGTAGTGGCTGGCAACAAGCTTTCGGGGTCGAATCCGGTTTATCCACCGATTGCAAGGGCTGCTCATGTCTCGGGTGCTGTCGTTCTGCACGCCGTGATCTCGAAGAGCGGTACGATCGAAAAGCTCGAGGTCGTCAGTGGTCCTGAGATGCTTCGGTCAGCGGCTGTCTCGGCCGTCCAAGGGTGGCGCTACAAGCCGTATTTCCTGAACGGCGAGCCGACCGAGGTGGACACGCAGATCACCGTCAACTTCAACTTCGGTGGCGGCTAAACCAAGGCTCATCACGCAGCAACGTCTCTCGCGGGTCTCCCAGAGGTGTCGAACTTTTGGGGGATTCCCGGGTCAAGATTCTGAAAGTTAGAGTTCTACCAGGAGGAAATATTCCAGTGATTCTCGCTCATCTAGCAACAACCTTCGCTCACGTTCCTGCTTCCCTCGCCCTGTACTTTGAAGAGGCGCAGGTCAGCTTCAGTGTTATGGGTCTCTGGTCCAACATGGGCTGGCTGGCTCGTTGCGTTGTCATCTTCCTTTTCATCATGTCGATCTGGTCGCTCGCTGTGATCATCGATCGCGCTCTTTACTTTTCAGCAGCCCGCAAGCAGTCTCGTGAGTTTGCGCCGAAGGTTGCCGGCGCGTTGAAGGACGGCCGTCTGGATGAGGCGATTAAGGTTGCTGACCGTTCCAAGAAGTCGCACCTCGCCGAAGTTGTTACGGCTGGTCTGCAGGAGTTCCGCAGCTTCGGTTCTGGCGGCACGATCACCGACGAGCAGATCGAGAGTTCCAAGCGCGCACTTGAGCGCTCTGAGGCTATCGTTCATGCCAAGCTGAAGCGCGGTCTGGGCGGTCTGGCCACCATCGGTTCGACGGCGCCGTTTATCGGTCTGTTCGGTACCGTAGTCGGTATTTTGAACGCCTTCCAACAGATTGCAACCCAGAAGACCTCTGGTATCGGCGCGGTTGCCGGCGGTATCTCGGAGGCCCTCGTAACGACCGCCTTCGGTCTGCTCGTCGCGATCCCGGCTGTTATGACGTTCAACTACTTCACCGGTAAGGTCGAGGCTTTCGACGTCGAAATGGACAACAGCTCGAGCGAACTGGTCGACTACTTCATCAAGCAGAGCCACCGGTAGGGCTTCGGTCCAGAAGCGTAAGGCCAATCAGCAGTACTCTGCGGGAATCACATCTCTGATAGGTCCTCCGGATGTCGCCAGCGAACGGCAGCCGGAGGCTAACAGGCATCGCAGGAAAGCAAATACAGCAAACCGGACGGAGCATACGTTATGAGTATCAATAAGCGGGAGGAAGGCAAGAAGGTCAACTCCAACATCAACGTGACGCCGATGGTGGACGTGATGCTGGTGTTGTTGATCATCTTCATGGTCATCACTCCCATGTTGAACAACAAGGTCAACGTGGACCTGCCGAAGGCTGACGCCGCGGTGGTGATGGAAGATGCCAATAAGGAAGACGCCGTTGTAGTCGCTGTGACTCGCGATGGCAGGACGTTTCTGGGCGGCGACCAGGTAACGCTCGATGATCTTGGACCTAAGATCTCTGCGAAGCTAGAAAATAAGACCAGCAAAGAGGTCTTTATGCGCGCGGATATACGTGCCAACTACGGTAAAGTGATGGACGCGGTTGATGGAATCCGGTCCGCCGGTGTGAGCCAGCTTGGCCTGCTGACCGAAAGAACAGACGACAGCGGAACGGCGACTACCAAGAAATAGACATGTAGGGTGTCGAACTCGCATTTATTGGAGCGGCAAGAGTATCCGAGGAGATTGCTATGGGAATGGGTGGTGGAAATACCGGCGGAGCAATGTCGGACATGAATGTAACGCCGCTGATCGACGTTCTTCTGGTGCTGTTGATCATCTTCATGGTCATCGTGCCGGTGACGCCTCGAGGCCTGGAGACGCTGGTTCCTCAGCCGCCCAAGGAGCACCACGAAGATCCGGTCAACGACCGTACGATCGTAGTGCAGGTGCTGTCGAACGGAGCGGCTGCGCCCGCTTATAAGATCAACGATAATTCGTTCAACAAGTCGGACTTGGAGCCCAAGCTAGTGGAGATCTTCGCGACCCGCCAAGAGAAGGTCATGTTTGTCAAAGGCGACAAGGATCTGGACTTCAGCAAGGTTGCAGAGGTTATCGACTTCGGTCATCAAGCCGGAGTAGATAACATCGGTCTCATCACACCCCGGGTTGAAGCTGGACAGTAATTCAATAACGAACGCTCTTGCGCAGGCGACTGGTCCCCGTGATCAGTCGCCTGAAGCTTTCTGTAAGTGTGTTGTTGTTGATCGAGTGTTCGCTTGCCCAAATTCGTTCAGCCTTTGACTGTAGGCGTGCCGATTTCTATTAGAATCTAGTCTTGCTCAATAAGCTGATCTTCGCGAATCTTGGCCACCGACCGGTCCGTACGCTGCTGAGCGTGCTTGCAATTGCCGTTGAGGTGACGATGATCCTGACGCTGGTCGGGGTCAGTCACGGGACGCTGGATCAGTCCGCGCAACGGGCGCGTGGTGTGGGCGCTGATATCTGGTTTCGGCCGCCCGGATCTTCAGCGATCGGGCTGAGCTCGGCTCCGATGAGCGATAAGATTCCTGCTCTGCTGATGAAGGAGCCGCATGTCACATTTGCGATGGGGACGATGGTTCAACCCCTCTCCGGCTTCGATGCGATGACGGGACTCGATCTTGACGATTTTCGGAGACTGAACGGAGGGTTTCACTATTTGAAGGGTGGGCCGCTGGTCAACGATAACGACGTTGTCGTGGATGAGTACTATGCCCAGCAAAAACAGCTCCACGTGGGCGATACCCTCAATTTGGTCAATCACGATTGGAAACTGGTCGGAATCTTCGAATCGGGTAAGCTCTCCCGCATCTGCGTAAAGCTGCAAATGTTGCAGACGCTGACGGGAAACCCTGGCCACCTCAGCCAGATCTTCCTCAAGGTCGACGACCCAAAGAATGCGCAAGCTGTGGTGGACGCTTTGCGAGTGAAGTATCACGGCTACCAGATCTACACGATGGAAGAGTTCACCTCGATGCTCTCTATCAGCAATGTCGGGATGCTGAAGAGCTTCATCGGAGTCGTGATCGGAGTTGCGGTCATTGTGGGCTTCATCGTGGTGTTTATGGCGATGTACACAGCAGTGTTGGAACGAACGCGTGAGATTGGAATTTTGAAGGCCGTAGGCGGCTCTTCCGGGTTGATTTTGAACATCCTGTTTCGCGAGACGTTGCTGCTGGCGCTGCTGGGTTCGGTGGTCGGCATTCTCCTGACCTACGGGACGCAATGGCTGATGAAACATGCCGTGCCGGCAAGCCTGGTGCAGGAGACGGTCTACAGCTGGTGGCCGATAGCAACCGGCATTGCAGTCGTGGGAGCCCTGCTGGGGGCCATCGTCCCCGGCGCCAAAGCGGTGAAGCAGGATGTTACGGAGGCTTTGTCGTATGAGTGAGCCGCCGATTATTGAGGTCCGCAGTTTAACGAAGACTTACCAGGTGGGAGAGGTCGCGGTGTATGCGCTGCGCGGTGTGGATCTCGACATCCGGAAGGGTGAGTTTGTCGCGATTATCGGCGCCTCGGGTTCGGGCAAGTCGACCCTCTTTCATATTCTGGGTGGTCTGACGCCGATGACAACGGGGACCGTGCAGCTCAATGGCCGCGATATGGCGGGCATGACCAACGCCGAGCGGACGGAGCTTCGCAAGACTACGGTGGGGTTCGTGTTTCAGAAGTACAACCTTCTGCCGACCCTGTCTGCGGAAGACAATATCCGGATTGTGCAATATATCGGCGGCCGGAATACGGTGTTCGACCAGGCATTCCAGGAGATTCTCAAGCTGCTTGGGATCACCGACAGGATGAAACACAAACCTCGTGCCCTCTCTGGCGGCCAGCAGCAACGGGTGGCGATTGCGCGCGGACTAGTGAATTCACCGGCGATTTTGCTCGCCGACGAGCCTACGGGCAATCTGGACAGTGAGAACTCGGCGGCAGTGCTGAAGTTGATCAAGGACCTGAACCGCCGCCTGGGGCAGACGATTCTAATGATCACGCATGACGCCGATGCCGCTTCCTATGCGGACAGGATCGTCAAGATGCGGGATGGGCGTATAGTGTAGGCCACTTTTGTTTGCGTTCCGGCTAGCCCTCTACCGCTGGCACGCATCGAATCTCGAAGAGCAGTTCGAACTAGGCAGAAGCTCCATAGTTGTAGTACAAAAGACCGACATTATTTCCTTTTGAAGAAGGGAAAGAAAGCTGCTCTAGTCACGTTAGGACATATACCATTACAATCAAGCGAAAGCCGAAACTTGGTTATGTAGTCTTTCCCGGTCTTTGGAATAGAAACTCGCGCCCATTTTGAAGGAGATGATTCGCCCAATGAAATTCACCGCACGGATTCCGGTTACGGCTGCTTTGCTGGCGCTGATGCTTATCACTGCAACCGGGTGTAATCGCCTGAAGGCTCGGGACCAGCTGACCAAGGGAGTGCAGGCATTTAAGAATGCACGATACGAAGAGGCTGTAAACCACTTCCAGAATTCGATCGCTCTCGATCCGAATTACGAAGACGCGAAGCTGTATCTTGCTACCGCTTACTCTTATCAGGTGGTGCCAAATCTGGACACGCCGGAGAACCTTGCGATCGCACAGAAGGCTTTGGATGGTTTCAACGCTGTTCTGGCGAAGGATCCCAACGACCTGACTGCGTTGAAACAGATTGCGTCTATCAATCGCAACATCAAGAAGTTCGATGTGGCGAAGGAGTACGAAAAGAAGGTAATTGCGATTGCGCCAAATGATCCGGAGGCCTATTACACCGTTGGCTTCGTGGATTGGACGCTGGCTTACAAGAACGCGATCACGATTCTTGCCGCGGACGGGCTGACCGACCAGGGCGATGGCAACCCCAAGAAGAGCAAGGGTGCGTGCCAGAAGTTGCAGGCTGCCAATACGGATCTGGTGAATGAGGGATTGCAATATCTGAACAAGGCTGTCGAGCTGAACCCGACCTATGATGACGCCATGCAGTACCTGCAGCTGACCTATCGCCGTAAGGCTGATCTGGAGTGCGGGGATGAGGCGGCTCGTAAGGCTGATATGGCCCAGGTTGATTCCTGGATCCAGAAGGCCATGGGCGCTCGCAAGGAAAATGAGCTGAAGAAGGAAAAGGCAACGCAGGGCGGCGTTTCGATGCAGTAGCTGTCATGGAGTGTTGTGATACCGGAGGCCTCCCCAGAACGGGAGGCCTCTTTGCGTTCAGGTCTGTATCGGTTTTGACTCGCTGTGTCGATCGTTGTCTGCGGTAGAATGGCCGCTTGCGACGCTCGATAAAAAAAGTGTTGATTGCGAACCGCGGGGAGATTGCGCTGCGGGTAATTCGTGCGTGCCGGGAGATGGGGATGGCCACGGTGGCGGTTTACTCGGATGCCGACCGGGGGGCTCTGCATGTGCTGCATGCAGATGAGGGCTACCGGCTGGGGCCGGCGCCGGCTGGGGAGAGCTATCTGCGGGGAGACCTGATCCTGGAGGTGGCGCGGCGGACGGGGGCGGATGCGGTGCACCCTGGGTACGGGTTCCTGTCGGAGAATGCGGAGTTCGCAGAGGCTTGCGCTAAGGCAGGGGTGACGTTCATTGGGCCTCCGGCGAGCGCGATGCGGATGCTGGGCTCGAAGACCAGGGCGCGGCAGGCGGCCGATGCGGCTGGGATGCCTCGTGTTCCGGGGAGCGTGACGGGGCTGGCCGATGTGGCCGAGGCGTTGCGCGTGGCCGCTGGGATTGGCTATCCGGTGATGCTGAAGGCTGCGGCTGGAGGCGGTGGGAAGGGTATGCGGGCGGTGACGCGGGCGGAGGATCTCGGGGCGGCGTTTACGGCGGCCAGCAGTGAGGCGGAGCGGAGCTTTGGGTCGGGCGAGGTGTATCTGGAGAAGCTCATCGAGCGGCCTCGGCATATCGAGATCCAGTTGATGGCGGATGAGCATGGGAGCTGCGTGTATCTGGGCGAGCGGGAGTGCTCGGTGCAGCGACGACACCAGAAGGTGATCGAAGAGGCTCCTTCCGCGGTTGTTAGCGAGGATCTTCGGCGGAGGATGGGCGAGGCTGCAGCGCGATTGGCGCTCTCGGCTGGGTATGTGAACGCGGGGACGGTGGAGTTCCTGGTGGATGACGCGGAGAACTTCTACTTCCTGGAGATGAATACGAGGCTGCAGGTGGAGCATCCTGTGACCGAGATGGTGACTGGGTTGGATCTGGTTCATCTGCAGCTTCTGGTGGCGATGGGCGAGCCTCTGCCGTTGACGCAGGAGGATGTTCGGCTGCGCGGCCACGCGATCGAGTGCAGGATCTATGCGGAGGACCCGGAGAATCATTTTTTCCCGTCGCCGGGGTTGATTACGCGGCTGATTCAGCCGAGCGGGCCGGGGATTCGGGAGGACTGTGCGGTGTATGAGGGCTGGAATGTGCCGCTGGACTACGATCCGATGCTGTCGAAGCTGGTGGCGTTTGCGCCGACGCGGGAGCAGGCCATCGACCGAATGCTGAGGGCGCTGGAGGAGTATGTGATTGGCGGGATCAAGACCAACATCGGGCTGTTTCGGCGGATTCTGATGGATGAAGATTTTCGCGCCGCCCGGATTGACACGGGGTATCTGGAGAGGCTGCTGGCTGAACCGGCGGCCCCGGTGCAGGAGAATGTTCCGGAGGACGTGGTGGCGTTGGCGGCTGCGCTGTTTGCGTCCTCTGCGCGGCGGGAGACGGTGGCGCCGGTAGTCTCAGAGGAGAGCCGGTGGGCTGTGACCGGGCGGCGGGAGGGGTTGCGACTGTGACGGTCTGGCTTGAGGTTGGGGGAGAGAAGCGGCGGGTTGAGCTTCCGGCTGAGTTCGGCGTTGGGATGGAGTGCTCGGTGGACGGGCGGCCGATTGTGGCGGATGTGAGGGTGCTGCAGGCTGGAGTGCTGTCGTTATTGATTGACGGGCGGCAGTACCGGTGTGTTTTGGATGGTGATGGGGTGGTGATTGGTGGGCGGCGGTTCGAGTTTGAGGTTGCGGATCCGCGGTCGCTGCAGGGGCGCCGGGGGGCGGGGGCTGGGACGGATGGGCCGCGTCCGGTGAAGGCTCCTATGCCGGGCCGGATGGTGCGGGTGCTGGTTGAGATGGGCGATGCGGTCGAGGAGGGCCAGGCACTGATCGTGATCGAGGCGATGAAGATGCAGAACGAGCTGAAGTCGCCCAAGGCCGGACGGGTGGCGAGGATTGCGGTTGCGGTGGGCGATGCGGTCGGCTCCGGGGATGTGCTGGTCGTGGTCGAGTAGAGCGGTGGAGTAGCGGGTTTCTCGTGACTGACAGCTTGGTCGCTCATTTGCTCTCCCGGGCGGGTACCCCCCTCCCCCCCCAAGGGGTATTTTGGGAGTAAACTACGTGGAATCATTGATTTGCTGGTGGTATGTGCCTGCAAAGTATTGATTCCATGTGACTTGCCTGCAAAATATTACAAATCAATCAGTTACGGGTTAATGGTAGAGGCCCCCGATTGCTCGGGGGCCTCATTTGCTTCTCTATTACCAGTATAGCGGTTGGAGGATAACTGATACGCCATGCGAATGTGCTGGATTGGCGCGGGTTTTCGCGGTTTTGGGGGTTGACAGGATTTTTGCCGGAAAAAAATTATGTTGATATTCGGCGGCGCTGCTGGAATCGCCAAAGGAGATAGGGCAGGACTGTTAGCAAGAAGATCAGCAGGGCTTGAGACAGGCCATCGGGAATTCCCTGGAGGAGAGGTCCAAGTGTGAAACTCATGCTGATATGTCCGACTTTGGCAGGGAGGTTTGGACGATGGGCGTGGACTTTGGCTGTGCCCCCGATCAGCGCAAGCAGAATCCAGCCGATGGTAGGCCAAACCAGATTGAGTCTTTGACGGGCGGCGATTAGCCCGATTGCCCAACCGAGGAGAGTCGGCGCGGCGACGTAGAGCGACCAGCCGATGCCGAAGTAGAGAATCGCAAGACCATCTATCCGGACAAAGGGCGTATCGATTCCCGGCAGGAAGATTCGCCAGCCAGACCACAAGATGAGACAGGCAATGAAGTAGGCCGTTGCGAGGAGCGAGAGCGGGGCGAGGCAAAAGATGGCCCACGGCGCCCTGACGCTCCAGGCTTGGAGTTGACGCTGGGCTGTCATCGCCTTGGCGAGATCGTCGGTTGCCCCGAGCCGGAGGAGCGCCGCGGACTTCGCCTCTGTTGGGCTGCGGCCTGCGCGTTCTTCTTCCGCTGTGAGGTCGGCCAGGTGATCGGCCAGTTCGCGCAGATAACGCGTCACATACCGCGGCGCTACGCCAGCCTGAAGCAGGCGTTCGCGAAGTTCATAGAATGGCGTGGCCATGGTGCCCTCCTGTCAGCATGGTTTGGATTGCGGTGGCCAGGTTGGTCCAGGTCTTCGAGAGATTGGCTAACCGATTCGTTCCGACGGGCGTTACGGAGTAATAGATACGGCTGCGGCGGTTGACGGTCTTGCGCCGGGACTTGAGCGCTCCGTCGCGTTCGAGTCCGTGGAGCACCGGGTAGACGACGCCTTCGCCGACTGCGATGACTGCGCCGGTGCGGCTGCGGATTGCCTCGACGATTTCATAGCCATACATCTCCTCGTGCTGGAGGAGTCTGAGGATGAGGAGCTCCGGAACTCCATTCATAAAGTTCGGATTGGTCGCTCGGGACGCCATGAAAGATACATTACCTTGTGGTTCGAGGTATTACAAAGGATCTGTTTAGTCGAGGTGGGCCGCGAGGAACTTTTTGTATTCGGCATCGAGGCCTTTGACGAGACTCTCGATAAGAATCAATTGGCCCTGAACGACTTCGAGGTGTTCTTTCATGGATTGAGCCTCGCTCGCGGTGGGATCTGCTTTGTCAGGCACATTCAGGATGGGACCGATGCTGGTGATTGCGTCTCGAGTTCCCTGCAGTTGTGCTTTTTCCAGTTCCTCCTGCAGCGAGTAGATACTGGCGTACTTCTCGGCCGTGTCGTAGGACATGTAGGAGAGTGCGCCGGTGGATTGCGCGGTCTTCCAGCTAACGTCGTCGAACTTATTGAAGTGGAAGGCGACGGACATGCTCTTGTGTTGATGCAACTTTGGGTCTTTGATGATGTCGTCAAGCACCTCGACATCGTTTTTTAGATTCGCCTGCTGCTTGTGAACGTCGTCGAGGATATCCTGCAGGCCACTGGCGTTGCTTTCGATCTCGGCGTGGAGGCTGGCTTCGGCCTCGTGGACGAGGTGGCGGTGATGTTGCCACTCGACGCAGCCTTCGAGGCTGAGGGCGATGAGGGAGGCCGATGGTGATGGTCAAGAGATGAAGCAGAAAGTCTCGCCAGCCATGAATGGGTTCATGGGGAGGATGTACATCGATCACGGTTGGGACCTCGTCGAGATTCATTGTGGACTAGGGTAGCAAATTGCTTTTGGAACAAGGATGGAAAGGAGATCGTTACGAGTCAAGAACAGAGAACAGTCTGACCTCGCGGGCAGCCGCAAAGAAAGACAGGCTTGAAGCCGGGGGAGTTCAATTGCGAATGCTCACCAAGCGGCACAGGCAGCTTCGGTCGGCCCCGCGCATTTGACTATGAGTCAGAAGTTCCTGTCAGAGAAATGTTGGGGAGAGCATTCCTGTAACCTCAAAGATGACATTGGTGCTCGGCCAAAAATTGGATGTTGGAAAGTGGTTATGGAAAAAAACAGGGAGCGAAGAAATCACACGCTCGATTTACTTCGCCTTGCCTTTGCAGTTCTGGTGTTGCTCTCGCACGCCGCTGAGATTACTGACGGGAACTACTCTCGCGAGATAGGGGCGAGGCTGACCCACATGACCTTCGGATCGATAGGGGTCGACGGATTCTTTCTCCTGAGCGGCTTCCTGATTGTGAAGAGCTGGGAGAAAAACCCGAAGCCGATCGACTATCTTACGAAGCGCGTACTGAGGATTGTTCCTGGCTATCTGGTGGCGGTCTTGCTGAGTACCCTTGTGGTCGGCTTACTTGCGCCGGGGGTCGAGGGATTCTTTCGGAAACTTGGATCTCGATACGCCGTGAGTGTCCTGCTGCTCGGGGCACCGGTGACGCCGATCGTATTCCCTGGGTGTCCTTTGAATACGGTGAACGGCTCGCTGTGGACGATCACCTACGAGTTTGGGTGTTATCTGTTAGTTCTGCTCTTCGGGTGGCTCGGCCTGTTTCGTGTGCGCCCGCTGTGCCTGGCGGTGAGCCTCGCCTTGGTTGGCGACCTCTTTCATCCTTACTTCCATCATCACAATGACCTGATCTCGGCGGTACGGCTCACGGCGGTATTTTCTGTTGGGGCGTGCTTTTACCTGTTCCGCGATCGCATTGTGTTCCGACCCCTCTTCGCGGCCATCGCGGCGGTTGCCGGTCCAGTCCTCATCATGCTTTTTCCGCACGATACGGAAGGGGCCATCGTCGTATTCGGCGGATATCTGATGTTTTATCTGGTGCAGCTTCCGCTGCGGGTACCGACCTTCCCGGATATATCGTATGGGGTCTATCTCTATGGCTACCCGATCGAAGCTCTCTGGATCTGGTATCACCGCGGATCTCCGTGGGTGACCTTTCTGGCTGCCACTCTGATCTCGATTGGCCTGGGATGGCTGAGCTGGGAGTTTATCGAGCATCCGATGCTTCTGCTGAAGCGAAAGAATCTCTCTCCCGCTCGGACAGCGATCTAACTACTTGCGGATGCAACTCGTGCTGCTGCGCACGGCGGCCCCGGCGACCAGCCGAGGCGTGAACCGCTTCTGTCTACTTCTGTCTATGAAAGAGGATCGGTACTCTGGCGCAGGGCGAGGACTTCGGCGAGGTGCATGGGTTTGGCTTTGGTGTTCTGAGTGATCTGTTCGGCGCAGCTGAAGCCGTCGGTCACGAGGATGGTGCTGGCGGCTTTGTTGCGGACTGCTGGGAGGAGGACTCGGTTGGCGAGGGTCTGCGAGACCGTGTACTTGTCTTTTTCGAAGCCGAAGGGACCGGCCATGCCGCAGCAGCCGGAGTCGAGGAGCTCGACGTCGGCACCGGTTAGGCGGAGGAGGGCGAGCTCGTCGTGCATGCCCATGGTGGCGCGGTGGTGGCAGTGGCCGTGGACGAGGATCTTCTCGTCAAGTTGCGGCGGGCGGTAGTTGGGCGCGTGTTTGACGAGGAACTCGCTGAGGAGGAAGGTCTGGTCGTGGAGTTTTTGCGCGCGGGGATCGTAGGGCAGGAGGTTGGTGAGCTCGTCGCGGAAGACGGAGGCGCAGGAGGGTTCGAGCACGACGATAGGGGTGCCGGCCAGCAGTTGCGGGGTGAGGGCGTTGAGGGTTTTGAGGAGATAATCTTTGGCGGTAGAGAGCATGCCGAAATCGTAGAGGGGGCGGCCGCAGCAGAGGTGTTGCGTTGGTAGTGTGACGCGGAAGCCGGCGGTGGTGAGGACCTGGTGGGCGGCGCGCATGGCGGCGGGGTGGAAGTAGTTGTTGAAGGTGTCGGCCCAGAGGAAGACTTCGGGAGCGTCGGCGGGCAGCGGGATGCGGCGGTCGCGGCGACGTTGAGGGTCGCGGGCGAGACGGCGGTCGGGGGTAAAGGGTTTGGAGAAGCGGGGGAAGGTGCGCTGCGGGTGGATGTGGAGGAGCTTCTTCATGATGGAGCTGATGAGGGGCGTGTGGTTGATGGCGTTGACGAGGTGCGGCGCGTAGGAGGCGAGGCGGGCGAAGACGTCGATGCGGCCGAACGCGTAGTGCGAGAGCGGGCGGGACTCTCCTTCGTAGTGGTGGGCGAGGAACTCGGACTTGTAGGTGGCCATGTCGACCGAGACGGGACACTCGGACTTACAGGCTTTGCAGGCGAGGCAGAGGTCGAGGGACTCTTTGACTTGTTTATTGCGCCACTGGTCGGGGAGGACTTCGCCCTGCATCAGCTCCCAGAGCAGATGGGCGCGGCCGCGGGTGGAGTGAAGCTCTTCGCCGGTGGCCATGAAGCTGGGACACATGGTGCCGGCGTCGGTCTTGCGGCAGGCTCCTACGCCAACGCAGCGGAGGTTGGCGTCGGCGAAGCTGCCGTTGTTTTCGGCGTAGGCGAAGTGAGTCTTGGGGTGCCAGGGGTTGTAGTCGGCGCCGAGGCGGAGGTCTTCATGCGGCTCGTGGGCGTCAATGAGCTTGTTGGGGTTCATGCGGTTGGTGGGATCGAAGAGGCGCTTGAAGGTGCGGAAGGCGTGCATCAACTCTTCGCCGAACATCTTGGGGAGGAGCGCGCCGCGGGCCTGACCGTCGCCGTGTTCGCCGGAGAGAGAGCCGCCGTGGGCGAGGGCGATGTCGGTGGCGCGATCCATGAACTGGCGGAATTTGAGGATGCCTGCTTCGCTTTGGAGGTCGAAGTTGTGGCGCATGTGGACGCAACCCTGGCCGAAGTGGCCGTACATGGGGCTGCGGTAGCCGTACTCGTTCATGAGGGCGAAGATGGCGCGGAGATAGCTGCCGAGCTGGGTGGGGTCGACGGCGGCGTCCTCCCATCCCTCCCAGCCGGTGCCGACGCCGGGGATGAAAGCGGTGGCGCCGAGGGCGGACTCGCGGATGCGCCAGACGCTTTTGGCCTCGGCGGAGGTGTAGATGCGGGTGGTTGGTTCGGCGGGTAGGGTTTTGAGGTAGGCGGCTAGGGCGCGGGCTTTGGCGTTGGCCTCGGGTTGGGTGTCTGCGCCGAATTCGATGATGAGGAAGCCGTTGCCATCGGGGAGGAGCGTGAGCTCTTCGGCGAACTTCTGCTTGCGGCGCATGGCGTCGAGGAGGAGACCGTCCATGCCTTCGAAGCCGATGGGTTTGTGCTCGAGGATCTGGGGGACGTGGTCGGCGGCGAGGAAGATGTCGGGGAAGCCGACGCCGACGAGAGTGCGGCAGGGTGGGGACTGGACGAGCTGGAGTGTGGCTCCGAGGATGATGGCGCAGGTGCCTTCGCTGCCGACCAGGGCTCGGGCTACGTTGAAGGAGTTTTCGGGGAGAAGCTCGTCGAGGTTGAAGCCGGAGACTCGGCGGGGGATGTTGGGGAATCTTTCACGGACCTGCGCGGAGTAGGTGTCGCGAAGGGATTTCAGGGTCGCGTAGATCTCGCCGGTGCGGCCTCCGGCTGCGATGTTGGCGGTAAGTTCGGATTCGGTGGTGGGGCCTACGGTGAGGCGGGTGCCGTCGTAGAGGAGGAGGTCGAGGGTGGCGATGTTGTCGACGGTCTTGCCGCCCATGAGGCCGTGGACGCCGCAGGAGTTGTTGCCGATCATGCCGCCGATGGTGCAGCGGCTGTGGGTCGCGGGGTCGGGGGCGAAGGTGAGGTGAAGTTTTTCGGCGGCGTCGCGGACGCGATCGAGGACGATGCCGGGCTGGACTTTGACTGTGCGATTTTGCACGTCGATCTCGCCCATGCCGTTCATGTATTTCGAGAAGTCGAGGATGACGGCAGCGTTGCAGCCCTGGCCTGCGAGTGAGGTGCCACCTCCACGGGTGAGGATGGGCGCGTTGAAGCGGCGACAGAGTGTGACGGTGGCGATGACGTCGGCTTCGTCGCGGGGAATGACGACGCCGATAGGGATATGGCGGTAGTTGGAGGCGTCGGTGGAGTAGAGGGCTTTGGAGGCGGGGTCGAAGCGGACTTCGCCGCGAATTTGTTCCTGGAGGAGCTGGGCTAGTTCGACGGCGTCGGGGAAGGTGTCGTGTGCGCGGGCGTGAGAGCTTGGCAGAACGACGAAGGGGGAGGTGGACATAGGGTTTAACTATACGAGGATCGTGTCCTGCCGGACGGGCCTCCTGCGCGGAGGGCGGTCACTTCGTGACTTGTATACCGGTCTTGGCGGAAAGAGCGGCAAAGGTCCTCCCGTTGGTCGGAACGATCATCTCTCTCCCGACCAACGGGAGGGCCCACCGAAGGGGTATACACGTCACGAAGTGACCGCCCCACGCGCAGTGGGTACTTCAGGCCTTGCCGGTAGCGGTCATCTTGAAGATGGCCTGGGCGTTGGAGCTGTCGAAGCCGAGGTCGAGTTTTTGTTTGCCGTCTTCTTCCGGGAGTGGAAGCCGCGTGATGAACTCGTAGAAGGAGCCGTTGACCTCTTTTGGGACAAGTGCGCCTCTGGCGCTGCGGAAGTTGCGCTGAACTTTGGCGGCGAGAAAAGCAGTCTGGCGGACGCGGCCCGATTGTGAGGTTTCGACGGCGGCCTTCATGGGTTGACCGAGAGCCTTTTGTTCCTCGGCGAGTTGGTCGACGTCGGGAACGCGGTCGGTGGCGTGGTTGAAGGCGTTGCCTTCGGTTGAGATCCAGGCCATCTCGGGAGATTCGGCGAGGAGGATCTCGTAGTCGGCGAGTGTGGGTTCGGTGTGCTGGCGCTCGAAGACGGAGGCCAGGATGGGGAGCAGAGTTACGGACTCGTCGACGCTGAGGGAGCCGGTGGATTCGAGTTTGTCAAGCAGGGACTTCGCCTGTGGGGTGACGGGGTCCTTTGAAGTTGCGGTGACGCGCTGGACGGCGGCCTGGAACTCGGGCGAGAAGCGCTCGGGATGAAGCTCGCTGAGGAAGAACTGGGCGATCTCTTCGGGGTAGTCGGCCTGGGCGTGGGAGCGGCCGGTCATCTTGAGGCGTTCGAGCGGGTAGACGCCGTTGAGCGCGTAGCCGAGCGGACGGAGGATGCGGGTGATGGCCTCCTGCCCGGCGGGGAGACCGCCCATACCCTCGAGCGCAACGGTGCGGACGGCGCCGTGGTCGTGGAGGATCTGCCGGCCTTTGCCGAGGGTGTAGTCAGCGTAGGTTTTGGCGGTGGGTACGCGGCGCAGAAGGTCTTCAAAGAGGAGCATGTTGAGTGCCTGCGCGAGGACGGCGCGGGAGACCTGCGGGCCGGTGTCGGCGGCGATCTCGGGATGGATGACCAACAGCTTGAAGAGGTGTTCGGTGCGATCGGTACCGATGATCTTGTCGAGTGTTTTGCGTAGGACGCCGTTGCTTGTGCTCATTGTTGGTTCCCCATGACTGCCGAGCGTGAACGCCCGGCCCTAACATCATCCTCAATGAGAGTGCGTCTGTAAAGCTGGTGCCTCCCCGGCCAGAAAACAGATTGGGCGATCTCTTGATGCATGTCGGATGTATCTGTGAATCCGTTGGATTGGGGCTATCCAGTCAGAGAGGCGGCGAAGGTCAGCAGAGCTGCATCCTGCATGGGGGCGGCGACTAACTGCATGCCGGTGCCGAAGGGTGCGCCGATAGCTTCGCCTGCGAGTGTGACAGCCGGAAGACCTGCGAGGCTGGCTGGTGTGGTGTAGCGCAGGATCGCTTTTCGGATGGGCGACTGGTCGTTGCCTGCGAGGAGTCTGCTGACGGGAGCGCAGGGGATGAGGAGGAGATCGACCTGTTGGAAGAGCGAGGACATTTGTGAGCGGAAGACTTCGAGGCGGTGGCGAAGAGCCTGAAGTTGGTCGTTGGTGATGGATGCTCCCCAGATGAGGCGCTCCGCGATGGCGGGCTCGAAGTGTTGATAGTGGCCGCGATGGAGCTGGGCTGCTTCGCTGGCCTGGATGGCGGTGAAGATCTCTGAGCTGTCGGTCCAGAAGGTGGTGTCGATTGGTGTGAGGGTTGCGCCGTGTTGCAGGAGGTGTTGCTTCCAGGCAGTGAATGCGGCGAGAGGCTCGGGTTCGCAGTCGTAGGTGAACTCGTCTCCAACATAGCCGATGCGGAGTTGAGTTGGTGCAGCGATGGAGGGAATGTCGTAGATGGCGCTGGCGAGCGCGGGGCCGTCGCGGAGATCGCGGAAGAGCAGGCCGAGGGTATCGAAGGATGGTGCGAGATGGGCTGCGCCGGACCAGCGTTCTTCGCCGCGACTGACGGCGTGGGAGGCGCGGTAGCCGGCGAGTCCGCAGAGTGCAGCGGGGACGCGGACGGAGCCGCCGGTGTCGGTGCCGATGGCTGCGAGGGCAGACCCTTCCTGCACGCTCGCCGCTGCGCCGCTGGAGGAGCCGCCGGTGAGCAGAGTTGCATCGCGCGGCTGGACGCAGTCGTCATAGTCGGCGTTTTCGCCCGTAATGCCGTAGGCGAGTTGATGGAGGTGAGTTTTTCCGGGGATGATTGCGCCCGCATCGAGCAGGCGTTGCGCGACCCATGAGTTTTTTGCGGCGACGGGATGGAGTTGCAGGTAGTAGCGGGAGCCACAGCTTGTCGCGGTTCCTGCCAGGTCGAAGCAATCTTTGAGCGAGATTGGAATGCCGTACAGAGGCGGACGACTTTGAGCTTCAGCAAAGAGGTTCGGGAGTTGTTCGGCTCGACGGAGCGATTCGATTGTGATGAGAGTGAGGTAGGTGTTGTGCGAGGCGTTGCTGTTCGCTTTGCCGGCGGCGGTGCTTGCGATCGTGTGGGGTTCGGTTTCAGACGACGCGATTGCGTGGCGGAGAGATGAAAGTGGAGAGTGCGTGGTTGTCATGGTCTGGACCGCCAGGAGAGATGGTCAGTGAGGTGTCGTCGTCGTTGTGGCAAAGGTTTGGAAGTAGGTTTGGATGGCTTTCGCCGTAGGCTCATCGATCTGGGGATTGGGTGGCATGGCCGACTTCGGGTCGATGGATTTTGGGTTGCGAAGGTAGCGCTCGAAGGTCGAAGGCGATGAGGCCGCGAAGGTGCCTAGTGTCTGCCACGACCTTCCTGCCTTGGTGCCGCCGTAGCTGCCCATGTTGTGACAGCGGTAACAGTGTTGCTGCGCGATGCGAAAACCATCGATGACCTGCGGGTTGGTCGCGTCTCTCGGGTGCGGTGCGATTGCGCCGTAGACCTGCTGGGCCGTGGCGAACTCCAGCCGCGTGACCTTTGCCGGTATCTTGGGGATCTCCTGAAAGGAGAGGACGCTGAAGGATGGTGTGAAGTCTTGATGGGTGATGAAGTAGGTGCCGGGGTCGTCGTTGTGCGTCTCGGCTACCCAGGTCTCGACGGGCAGGCCGTCAATCTTCAACGCAAGGATGGGACGGTGGGTCTTCACGTACTCGCGAGGGTAAGTTGCACGATAGCCATCGGAGCAGAGGGCGATCAGTAGATTCGCGTCGGGGAGAGCGCCGAGGGAGGTTTGCAGCACGTCGAGATAGACGCCGGTCACGGTGAGTTTTTGAGGGAGTTCGCGGAAGTTGTCGTCTCCGGTGACCGTGACTGTCGTCTGGGGAAGCGTCAGGAGTCGTTCGTAGGAGATGTAGCGGACTGTCCCGGGCGCGACCGCTGCGGCCATGCCGGCGATCTCGAGGTCTGAAGAAGAGCCGCGTTCCGTCAACAGAAAATGTCCGGCTGAGGGGGAGTCGGCCGCTAGTAACGCAAGGCATGCAGCAAAGACAGCGATCAGCTTCACTGGAGGCATGATTCAGACTATCGTGGAATTTCTTTTCGACCGAGCAAAAAATGGATTTTCGCGGGTCGGTAATCCAAGGCGGCGAATGGTTAGAGCTGTAGTGACAGAATGCCTGCGAGGGGGATTCTGACCCATGCGGGGCGATTGTTGAGCTCATAGAGGAGTTCGTAGAGGGATTTCTCGAGCAGGTAGGCGCTAAGCAGAAGCTGTGCCTGCTTGGCTTTGGGAATGAGCTCAGGATCTTTGGCCATGACGGTTGCGTGGTAGGCGCGTAGAAACTCCGTGGAGACGGAGTTCTGCCAGAGGGTGGACCAGGGCTCGAGATACTTTGCGTCGTCGGGACGGCGCTGTGCGAAGGCGTTGTGCGCGGCGTGCGCGGCGTAGCTGAAGGAACGCAGCATCCCGGCTACGTCGCGCAGAGGGGATTGCTTGGCGCGGCGTTCGGTGAGGCTGCGTGCGGGTTCGCCTTCGAAGTCGAGGATGACGTAGTCGCTGCGGGAACGAAGGACCTGGCCGAGATGGTAGTCGCCGTGGATGCGGATGCGCTGGCCGGCCTGGGTGGGTGTTGCGGAGGCGATGGCGCGGGCGCGGGCGAAGAGCCCGATGCGACGGCTGAGAACGAGAGCCGCGTTATCGGCAGTGATCTCGGTGAGGTGCGACATGCCGCGCTTGAGGGCGTCGAGTGTGAGAGACAGCTGCGCGTCGATGCGGTCGGCATCGGCGACGAGATCGGCAGTGGTGAAGTCTTCGGCCATGAAGGCAGGGTCGTGAGTGGGTGTGGCGAGTGCCAAATGCATCTCGGCGGTGCGGCGGCCGAGCAGCGCGGCGGCGTCGAGATAGAGGCCTGCATGCTCGCGGGCCAGGGCGGGTATTTCGTTGTTGGAGAGGAAGGAAGGTGGAGTGCCGAGGTCGTGAAGAGCGGGCAGGATGGCAACGCTGTCGTAGTAGTGCGAGAGTTCGTCGAGGGTCCACTGCCAACCGTCGCTTTCGTTTTCGACCAGGCCCTGGAGCATCGCGGTGGTAGTGGGTTCGCCGGTTTTGGAGTGGAGCGTGATGTCGCCTAGAAAGGGAGCGATGCGGGGAAAGCGTGCCGTCTCGGTGAGAAAGCGGCCGATCTCGGTGTCGGGATTTTCACCGGGCTGGAGCCTGCGGAAGAGCTTCAGGATGAGCTTCGCGTCGTAGAGTATGGAGGTGTTGGATTGTTCGGCGGAACCCGTGCGAGCTGGGAGTGGATCGGTTCCGCGAGCCTCGGCGAATGCGCTGCTGCTGCGCCCTTGAAGGCTGCCGTTTCGAGTGGAGAGTTCGCCGTTCGTCTCGATGAGGCGAAGGATCGCCTGGCGAACATCTTCGCGCGCGAGTGCATCATGGAGGACTGCGGGGCCGTCAGAGGTTGTAACGGTTGCGACGATGCTCGCCGGATCGGCAGCGCGGATCATCTCGGCGGCCTCGCCAGTGCTGGTGGTAAGGGCGAGTTGATAGACATCGGTGCTGTTGTCTTCGTAGGTGAGATGGAGGAGGAGAAGCACTGCGTTGAGAGTGGAGAGCATCACGGAGTCGAGAACGTCGATCGCTTTGATGGTCCGTGATTTGGCCCCAAACCAGCGTTGATGCGGAAGGTAAGTGGTGAGCAGCCGTTCGAGGAGAGCTAATCCGTCTCCGGTTAGAACGCCTTCGACGCCGCGGCTGAGCAGGTTGACGATGGGCTCGTCGACGGGCACCTCTACGGGTTCAGGCGCTGCGGGCGCGGCTTGGAGTTCAAGCCAGAGAAAGGAGTATGGCGAAAGCGTGAGCGGGTAGGGCTGTGCGGTGATGGTCGGGAAGTTGACGTATCCCAGCATCTCGACGGGGATCATGCCGGAGAACTTCGAAAGGTCGAGCGAGACGGGTTGCGAGAAGCGTGAGAGGTTGGCCACGCAAAGAACGGTTTCGTTGTTGCCGTTCTCTTCGTATTGGCGAATGTAGGCGAGGATCTTTCGGTTCTCCGGATTGAGAAACTCCTGCGTGCCGCGCCCGAAGACGTGGAAGAGTTTGCGCAGGGCGATCATGTTGCGCGTCCAATGCAGAAGAGAGGACTGATCCGACTGCTGCGCCTCGACGTTGATGGATTGATAGCCCCAGATTGGGTCGGTGATGACGGGAAAATAAAGTCGTGCGGGAATCGACGTGGAGAAGCCTGCGTTGCGGTCGGAGTTCCACTGCATCGGCGTGCGGACACCGTTGCGATCGCCCAGATAGATGTTGTCGCCCATGCCGATCTCGTCGCCGTAGTAGAGGATGGGGGTGCCGGGGAAGCTGAGGAGAAGCGAGTTGAGCAGCTCGATGCGGCGGCGATTGTTGTCGACCAGAGGCGCGAGGCGTCGGCGGATGCCTACGTTGATGCGCATGCGCGGGTCGGCCGAGTACGCGAAGTACATGTAGTCGCGCTCGTCGTCGGTGACCATCTCGAGGGTGAGCTCGTCGTGGTTGCGAAGGAAGAGTCCCCACTGGCAGTTGTCGGGGATGGCGGGGGTCTGCGCCATGATGTCCGTGATGGGCAGGCGGTCTTCCTGGCGCAGGGCCATGTAGATGCGCGGCATCAGCGGGAAGTGAAAGGCCATGTTGCACTCGTCGCCGTCGCCGAAGTAGGGACGGACGTCTGCAGGCCACATGTTGGCTTCGGCGAGCACCAGGCGATTTTCATACTCGGCGTCGATTACGGCGCGAATCTGTTTGATCTTGACGTGCGTCTCCGGCACGTTCTCGCAGCTTGTGCCGTCGCGCTCGATCAGATAAGGAATCGCATCCAGGCGCAGGCCGTCCACACCCATATCCAGCCAGAACCGCATCGCTGTGAGAACCTCCTCCATCACGCGGGGGTTGTCGAAGTTCAAGTCGGGCTGATGAGAGAAGAAGCGGTGCCAGTAGTACTGCTGCGCCACGTCGTCCCAGGTCCAGTTGGATTTCTCTGTGTCGGTGAAGATGATGCGGACGCCCTCGAAGAGCTTGTCGGTATCGCTCCAGACGTACATCTCGCGCTCGGGCGAGCCTTTGGGTGCCAGGCGTGCAGCTTTGAACCAGGGATGCTGATCGCTGGTGTGGTTAATTACCAGCTCGATCATCACCTGCATGTTGCGCAGATGAGCGGCGTCGAGAAACTGCTTGAAGTCGTTGAGCGTGCCGTAGCTGGGGTTTACGTCGACGTAGTTTGCGATGTCGTATCCGTCGTCGCGCAGGGGAGAGGGGAAGAACGGAAGCAGCCACAGACAGGTGACGCCCAGATCCTGAAGGTAGTCGAGCTTCGACATCAGACCGGGGAAGTCGCCGATGCCGTCCGCATTCGAGTCCATGAAGGCTCGGACGTGAATCTCGTAGATGATCGCGTCCTTATACCAAAGCGGATCCGTAGTGCTGGAGATCTTTTTCACTCTTCGTCCTCGTGCTGGAAGCTGTCTTTACGAATGGGGGCGCTAGGGAGTAAGCGGGGTCTCGACGTTCGGTTTGCGAAGTAGACGGAAGATGTGCGCGGGCATCACGTCCGGGCGCAGGGCAACGTAGTTGCTGCGATCATGCCATTGGTAGTGGGTGCCGGTGAGCAGATCTTCGATGTCGAAGGTTTCGTTGTGCGGGATTGCCAGTTCCTTGAGGTCGAGATCGATCCATCCCGCCTGCTCCTGAGTCGGATCGAGATTAATGGCGACAAGAATTTGATTCTGCCCGCTCCATTTGCTGTAGCAGAGGATGCTTGAGTTATCGACGTTGTGGAAGTGGAGCGATCCGTCGCTCTGGAGCGCGGGGTTGTCACGACGAATCTGATTGAGGCGTGTGATCAGCGGCGCGATGCTATGGCTTGCGCTGCGGTCCCACTGGCGAATCTGGTATTTCTCACTGTTGAGATACTCTTCGCTGCCGGGTTTGGCGGGGATGTTTTCGCCAAGTTCATAAGCAGGGCCGTAGATGCCGTAGTTCGCGCCGAGCGTCGCTGCGAGGATGACGCGCTGCATGAAGGCGGGGCGGCCTCCGTTTTGAAGTGTGGCGTGGAGGATGTCGGGCGTGTTGGGCCAGAGGTTCGGATGAAAGAAGTCCGTCACTGGGGGCTTGGTGATCTCTTCGAAGTACACCCGGAGTTCGTCCCTCGTGTTGCGCCAGGTGAAGTAGGTGTAGGACTGGCTGAAGCCGGCCTTGGCCAACGAATACATCACGTGCGGGCGCGTGAAGGCCTCGGCGAGAAAGATCACATCGGGATACTTTTTATGGATCTCTCCAATGCACCACTCCCAGAAAGGGAGAGCTTTTGTGTGGGGGTTATCGACACGAAAGATTTTGACATCGCGAAGGATCCAATAGAGGAAGACATCGCGCAGAGCCTCCCAGAGCCCGCGCCAATCGGGCGATTCGAAGTTGAGGGGGTAGATGTCCTGATACTTCTTCGGGGGATTTTCCGCGTATTGAATGGATCCGTCGGGGCGAATGTTGAACCAGTCGGGATGCTCGGCGACCCAGGGATGATCGGGAGAACATTGGTAGGCGATGTCGAGAGCCAGCTCCATGCCGTGTTCTCGCGCGGCGGCGACCAGAGCGTCGAAGTCTCGAAGAGTACCCAGCGGGGCGTGAATGGATTTGTGGCCGCCCTCTTTTGCGCCGATGGCCCAGGGACTTCCTGGGTCGTCTTCGGTCGAGGTGACGCTGTTGTTCGGGCCTTTGCGAAACGCTTTGCCGATGGGATGAATCGGCGGCAAGTAGAGCACATCGAAGCCCATCGCGGCGATGGTTGGCAGAAGCGCCTGCACGTCGGCGAAGGTTCCGTGCCGCGCTGGGTCGGGCGAGGTGGATCGGGGAAAGAGCTCGTACCAGGTGGAGTAGCGGGCTCGTTCGCGGTCGACCCACAGGTGCAGCTCCTGAGGATAGCGCGTCTCCAGGGTGAGATCGGGATACTGTGCCACGAGGGCGACGATCTCGTCCGTCAAGGGATAGTCGTAGGTGTCGGACTTCGCCTTCGCCAGCTTGAGCAGACGCGCGGCCTGGTCGGCTAGACGTTTGCTGTCGGGCCCTTTGGCGCGTGTTGCGGTCTGCTCCAGCAGGAGAGCGCCGGAGCGCAGGGCGAGCGGAATATCCTGTGGTTCGGCCGAAGCGCTAACGCCAGGCTGACCGGGCTGTGCTGCCAGCCGCTTTCGCAGGTCGTCGGACCAGGTGTCGAAGTGGTCAACCCACGCCTCGAGTGTGTAGACCCAATCGCCGAGCGCATCGGCGATGAAGCTGGCAGACCAGAGATCGTTGGTGAGCGGGGAGAGTGGTGTCGATCGCCAATCCTTCTCGCTCGAGTGACGATAGAGCAAACGTCCTGTGACATGGTCGTGGCCATCGCCAAAGACAGCGGCGGTTACTGTTACGGCGTCGCCCAGAACTCGCTTGGCTGGATAACGTCCACAATCGACTTGTGGTTTGACGTCTTCAATGATGACTCGCTTACGGCCTTCAATAGGTTTCATATCGCTCAGATCTTCACACTGCTTTCGTACCTATAGTAGTCCGACAGGCTGCGCCATAATGCGCTGTCGGGAGGAATGTGGACGCCTCCTAAGAAGATGCAGTCCGAGCCGCATATGTTAGCTGGAGTTGGGGAACGCCGGTGCATCGCGGAGAGGTTCAGCCGGGGCGAAGCTGGCGGGAGAAGAGCTCTGTTCCCGGTGCATGGTGCCTGCACATCCCTTGCTTGAAGCGAATTTCCCGGTTGAAATTCCGGCAACGTCATCACCGGTGTAACAGAATCCGTGTCGCCGTTTAGGCAGGTTTGGCGGGAGGAGGGGCTGTTTTTACCGGCATAAAGCCAGGCACGAATCGGCATTCGATTTCGGCGTAATTTTCCAATTGAAATAATTTTCCCCTTGACAATCGGTTATCGCCTCTGTTCGACTTGCGGGCGTTACAGGGAGGCGGAATATCGCATGGCACACCTAACTAAAACCAACGCTCCTTCAGAGCCGATTGATAACGGCAGAACCAACCGCAAGTCCTCGATTCGGCCAAGTGGCCTTCTCAAGACCAGACTTTCCCAGGCCCTTCAGGCCATGCTCGTCGTGCTGATCGTCGCAGGCTTTGGTCCGCAGAGGGCAATGCTCGCCCAGACCGATCTCGGCTTCATCTCAGGCACAGTTCGCGACAGCGCAGATGCCGTAGTTCTCAACTGTCAGATCGAGATCAAGAACACGAGAACAGCCACAACCCGTTCGGTCACGACGGATCAAAACGGCTACTTCAACGCCCCTTCGCTCACGGTCGGGCCTTACACGGTCTCGGCGACGGCGCCGGGGTTCAAACACCTGGTGACGAACGTAGACGTGACTACGAATGGTGCAACCGCCAACCTGCAACTCTCGGTCGGCAATGTGCAGCAGGAGGTGACGGTCACCTCTGAGTCCGGCTCGGTGAGTTTGCAGACGGACAATCATGAGTTAGTGACGACTGTCTCGCCGACCCAGTTGGTGAACCTGCCGAACAATACCCGAAGCATCCTGAATATTGCGACGCTTGGTCCTGCGTCGCAGACAGGCACCGATGTCGGAGTGGACGGCGGAGACGAGGGCTTCTACGGACAGACCTCAAACTCGGTCATCATCTCGGGACTTGGCAATGCACACACGGCGTTTCTTCAGGACGGCGTCGACAACACCAACCTGCTGACGCAGACGGTGAATATCCTGTCGTCGGTCGAAGCGAGCCAGGAGGTCACGACGATCCTGAACGGCGCTCCTGCACGTTTCAGCCAGCCGTCGATCATCAACGTCATCACGAAGAGCGGCTCGAACCAGATTCACGGAACGGCGTACGACTTTCTCCAGAATGATGACTTCGACGCTCAGAACTGGTTCGCAACCACGAAGCCCGCGAAACGCTACAACCAGTTTGGAGGCAACATCGGCGCGCCGCTCTGGAAGAACAAGCTGTTCGCGTTTTTTGACTACTCGGGTCTGCGCAGCCACACGGCGAACGTCAATAGCGATCGAGTTCCAACCGATGCGGAGCGCAACGGCGACTTCTCCGCAGACGGAGTCACCCTCTACGATCCGTCAACCTACGATCCCACAACAGGAACGAGCCAGCCGTTCGCGAACAATAAGATCAATGCGATTAGTCCCTTTGCACAGGCGTGGCTGAAGAACTATCCGGAGCCGAATGTTCCGCTGAACGCAAATAACGTCAACTACATTGCGAATCTGCCACAGATCAGTAACTACGACGAGTACCTTGGCCGCGTCGACTTCAACATCTCACCGCGTGACCTGCTGTTTGGCACCGTGGCGAGGCTCGAGAGCCAGGCCGGCAACGACAGCATCACACCTGGACTCTTTGGCATCTTCATCGCATTGAAGGGAACGAACATCTCGGCCGCTGAAACGCACGTCTTCAACGCGAACATTGTGAACGTCTTCAAGATCGGCTACAACCGCAGTAACCTCTTCCGCACGCAGCAGGGCCAAGGGGCGTTGAACTATGCAGCACAGTATGGTCTGGCGAACGTCAATCCTCAGCCCTCCCAGTGGACGCCGCCTGCCATCAACCTGAACAACTACACCTCGCTCGGAGATCCTTACTCCCCTCAGGGCGCAGTTCAGAATCGCTTCCAGTACACCGATGAAGTAAGTTGGAAACTGGGCAAACACACCTTTGTCTTCGGCGGCGACTATGTCAGGACGCAGTTCGATGGCAACTGGGTCGTCGGCAACAATGGCATCTACAACTTCGACGGCAGCGCGACCTCGGCTTATGTTGGAGGAGTGCGCAGCTCAACCGACCAGGGCAACTCCTTTGCCGATCTCGAACTTGGATTCCCTCGAACTGCCAATGCTGCCAACGGCGTAACCGTGGGCGCGTTTCGTGGCACGAACGTCTCAGGCTATGTGCAGGACGACTGGAAGGTGCTGCCTCGGTTGACCTTCAACATTGGTCTGCGTTATGACTTCGACAATCCGCCGAACGATAAGAATGGCCACGGCGGGCAGTTCGATGTCGCGTCCAACCGCGTCATTCCCGGCACGTGGAAGACGAACTACAACGACTGGGCGCCGCGGTTTGGCTTCTCCTATCAAGCCAACGATCGCACGGTGGTCCGCGGTGGATATGGAATCTACTACGCGCCAATCCTCTACAACAATCTGCAATTCGAGTTGTTGTACTCGCCTAACTTTGTGAATCAGTCTTACTCCTTCAACGTCGCGGCGCCGGTGGATATCCAAAACCTCTTTGTTCCTAATCCATCGCTGGTCGGACAACAGAACTACACCCTGACGAAGACTTTGAAGGACACGTCGGTACAGGACTGGAATCTCAACATCGAACGATCACTCAGCAACAACACTCTGTTGACGATCGGCTATATCGGGAATGTGACTCGTCACCAGTCCGCGCGTGCCGATCTCAATCAGCCCTTCGGATTGACTCCCGGAAACACGAGCGGGATCCTCGACCTGAGACCGAACACGATCGTCGGAACCACCGACGGTCAGCTCAACGCGGTCTCGGCCAACTACAACGCCCTGGCTATCAAGGTGGAGAGAACTTATACCAACGGGCTGCAATTCCTGGGTGCTTACACCTACTCCAAGGCAATGGATATTCTGGATGGCGATAACGCGGACATTCAGAATCTCTATAACCCGGGGCTCACCTATGGACCAGCCGGCTTCGACCGCACTCAGAATCTCATTCTGAGCGCGGTGTACGAGTTGCCCTTCGGTCCAGGGAAGAAGTTCCTGAACTCAAACAATCTGCTCAATCGCGAGATCATTGGCGGCTGGCAGCTCTCTGGAGTTCAGCAGTTCGCGACCGGTCAGCCGATCCAGGTCACAGCCAATAACAATGCCGATACCAGTTCGGTGCATAGCGTCTACGCAAACAGGATCTGTACTGGAAATCCGCCTGCAGGGCATCCTCGGCTCCAGTTCTTTGATCCGTCCTGCTATGTGCAGCCTGCAACCGGCCAGTACGGAACGGCTCGGAGCGGACCACGTCAGCCTGGCATCGACACGACAAACCTGAGCCTGCAGAAGGCGTTTGCGATCACCGAGCGGCAGCAACTCCAGTTCCGCGCGGAGGCGTTCAGCGTCTTCAACCACCCCAACTTCTCTACCGGTAGCACCAGCATCACCAACCCCGCTGCCGGCCTGCTCACCCAGGAGACTGTCGGTCAGCGAGTACTGCAACTCGCTTTGCGTTATGCGTTTTAGCAATTAAGCCAATCGACCACGAGGGGGCGAAGGTTTCCGCTACGCCCCCTCACAGCTTAGGATTGCTCGACGAAAATTACTTCCTCTTAGGGAAGCGGGACACGGGAGACTGGTGATGGCGGTAACACGACGTAAGTTTCTGTTGAACTCAACCTATGGCAGCGCAGGGTTTGCCGTCATAGGAGCGATGAAGCCAATCGCTCTGCTTTCGCAGACGAGCGAGAAGGAGATGGCGCCTTACCTGACTGGAATCAGAATGGCCGCGACGCCGGCAACTAACTATCGCGCTTATCGCTCGAAGGTGGTTGCGACGCCTGATGTAACGACCTGGGTTCAGGTGGATCTGAAAAAAAGTGTTCCAATCTCTGCGATCCAGTTATTTCCTGCTTCAGAGCGGATGTATCCGGGCCGCGACCAGTACTACGGGGGCGAAGGATTTCCTCTGCGATTCCGGCTGGAAGCCTCTGACGATGCGAACTTCGGCAAAGTTGAGACCATTGCGGACTTCACGCAGTCCGACTTTCCGGATCTGAAAGACAACATCACGCAGTATGTGGCGCACGATGTTCATGGCCGCTATGTGCGGTTGACGGCGACGCGGCTTCGGGTGGTCAAGGCGTCTCCTACAGATAGCACGCCGCTCGGCAAAGAGCCGCAGGACAGCCCCGACTACACGCTAATGGTTGCGAAGATGGCCGTCATCTCCGGCGGCCACGACGTTGCCGTGGGCTGCAAAGTGACTGCGGATGAGAAGTATGGAAACAGTGAACTTCTGGCGCAACTGACGCGGTCGCCTCGGCAGGATGGCGAGGGAGTTCGTGTCGACAATCCTCACGCCGTGACAGATGCGGCAACCTGGAGGCCGGCGAAGTACAAAGCCGAAGCGCCGAAGACAGGAGTGACTCTGGATGGCGGTGTCTTTCAGGAGGCGATGCAAAACAACATTCAATATCTGCTGAACTCGTACACGACGGACGATCTTCTGCGTCAGTTCTATGAGCGAACAGGCAAGATCAAGAACTTCAAGCCGACCGGCTCGCAGGTCTTCTGGGAGGAGGATCTTGCTGGCTCGAACGCTGGCCGTTTCCTGATGGGTGCGGGCAACACGATCCGCTGGATCGACGATCCCGAGTTGCGCCGCCGAGTCAATGTTGTGGTCGATGGCATTGAAGAGTGTCGTCAGCCGAACGGATACATCATGGCGTATCCCGAAGACACGATCTTTTACTCAGAGCGCGCCGCCTACACTCGCGCGTGGCTTACACATGGATTGCTCGAAGCAGCCTATGGCGGCAACCCGAAGGCTCTGCCGATGCTGCGCGGATACTACGACTGGTTCAATCAACAATCATTCCTTCCGGACATGCTGCGTGGTGCGATTCAAGGCGGGCAGGGCATGGTCGCGAATACACGTATGTGCACCAGCCCAATGGGAAAGCCGGCGGATGCGCAGGTGATCCAACGCTACTACCAGGAAGATGGCTGGCTGGAGGGGTTGGCGAAGGAGGAGAAGGAGCAGGTGTGGCAGTACCCCTACGACCGCCCGCACTGCTATCTGTTGACCAATCTTGAAGCGTATCTGGATATGTATCTCGCTACCGGAGACGTGCGGTATCGTGACGCTGTTCTTGGAGCATGGGAGCTCTATCGCGCACATTGGCAGCAGGCCGGCGGAAGCATCTCGATCATCGAGTTCGAGAAGGATCCACCGAACAGCAACTATCTCCATCAAAAGTTGGGAGAGCTCTGCGGCAGCAGCTTCTGGGTCTTCCTGAGCCAGCGCTTTCAACTGCTCAATCCTGATGAGGAGCGTTATGCCACCGAGATCGAGAAGTCGATCTACAACGTTGGCATGGCGAACCCGGACGGCGGCGTCGGACTGCGTTATCACACTGTCATGGAAGGCAAGAAAGAGAAGTCGACACACGAGAACACGTGCTGCGAAGGACAGGGGACCAGGCTGCTTGGGACTCTGCCGGAGCACATCTACTCCATCGCGCCCGATGGAATCTACGTTAACCTCTACGAGCCTTCTACGATTCGCTGGCAGCAGGCAGGTCAGCCGATGGAGTTGAAGCTGAAGACTCGTTTCCCCTACGACACGCACGTGAGCGCTGCGGTGAAGGTCTCGGCGCCGACACAAGCCAATCTTCGGATTCGAGTTCCTTCCTGGGCGGCGAAGGAGATGGCGGTTTCGGTGAACGGTAAGGTTGCGGGCTCCGGTAAGCCGGGCACTTACCTTGCAGTCAACCGTCAGTGGAGCGATGGGGATGTCATCGAGTTCGTGCTTCCCGCAGAGATACGAGTACGCCGCTATAACGGGGACGACCAGATTACGGGCAAGAAGAGGTACTCCGTGGAGTACGGCCCAATTCTGCTGGCTGCCGTGGGATCTACGGCCGCGAATCTTACTGTGGACAAGGGCCACGAAGCCGAGCATCTCGCCAATCATCTGGAGCCAGTTGATGGTTCCCCGCTGCACTTCACCGTTCGAGGCAACGACGGCCAGAAGTTTGTGCCGTACTGGAAGATCTCGGAAGAGGAGTTCACTTGCTACCCGCAGGTAACCGCGATGGCTTGATGAGTCTGGATGGACTGCGGTAGGGTGGCAGTCTGTCCCTTGTCTTCAAGAGACGATGTTCAAGTCGATGTTCTCAACTCTGGCACGCAGTCCCTTTGGTGTCCTGGATAGCCAACTCATGAAAATTTCGCGCCTCGCAACCTTCCCGTTCGCCTCCGTGGCGCAGCGTGCTTCGTCCCTGGCCTTGGCCTTCTCTCTCTGCGTTTCGGCAGCGTCTGCTGCGCCGGTCCATCTTCGTGTGGATCAGCGGATCGATCCGCTCGGCATCGATTCAACACATCCAACACTGTTGTGGCAGAGTGATGCGACCACACGCAACTGGAGCCAATCGGCGTATCGAATCCTTGTTGCCAGCTCGCCGAATGCATTGCGTGATGGGCACGCAGATGTATGGGACAGCGGGAAGCAGATGTCCGCAGAGTCGGTGAATGTGGCCTATGCCGGAACCGCGTTGACGTCTCACCAACGTTGTTACTGGGCGGTTCAGACCTGGGATGCGCAGGGAAAAGAGGAACGATCTTCTGAGGTTGCATGGTGGGAGATGGGTCTGCTGCAACCATCCGACTGGAAGGCCCAGTGGATTCGGCGCGACAACCGTGAAGAGGCAGAGGTGTTGAAGGCAATATCGTGGATCTGGCTGCCGGAGGGAGACTCCGAGCGCGTCCCGCAGGGTACGGAGGCGGAGTTCCGTTACAACCTGCATCTCGACAAACTTCCGAGCTCGGCCAGTCTTCACGTCCTGGTGGGTGGCATCTTCACCACGCAGGTCAACGGCACCGTTACGGGGCATAAGGATCAATGGGGAGCGTTCGATCGTGAAGATATTCGCGACCAGCTTCACGTTGGCGACAATCAGATCGTCGTCCACATCGAGACCCCAAGATCGAATGAATCGAATAGAACCTTTCGCGCTGCCTTCGCTGCTGCTCTAAAGCTCACCGACGGTGCGGGCAAAACGAGGTGGATTGAAAGTGACGACGCGTGGCAGGCTCGAGCCCTCAAGCCAGTGGAAGACAAGGAGTGGTCTCCTGCGAAAAAGCTCGGTGCGTTTGCGGATCTTAACTTCGGCGTCGGCACAGATCGCGAATCACGTGGACAGAATCCCACTGTGATCGAGTCGAGCACCGCGCTACTCCGAAAGCAATTCACGCCGACTCGGAAGGTGGTCTCAGCGCGGCTCTATGTAACAGCACTCGGTAGCTACCAGAGCTATTTGAACGGCAAGGAAGTGAGCAAATTCAGGCTTACACCAGGATTTACGGACTATCGCAAGCGCGTTCTGTACCAGACCTACGATGTCACCTCCCTGCTCGTCCCCGGACGCAACACTGTCGCTGCAATCCTCGGCGCGGGCTGGCACGGCAGTCCACTCTTGTGGTCGGGCTCGCGCTTGTTTCCTGGTCCGGATCGTCTGCGCGCTCAGCTTGAGTTGACCTTCGCCGATGGCACTCATCAGATTATTGCAACGGACTCCAGTTGGGAGACAGCCGCGTCGCCGATTGTCTCTTCGGAGATCTATGGTGGAGAAGCCTACGACGCCCGGCTTGAAGTGCGGGGATGGAATACGACCGCGTCTCCTAACTCCGTAAATTGGTCGCCGGTGGTTGTCGATGATGCGAACACGGCCATCCTTGTTACCGCGCAACCAGACACACCGGTGCAGCCCGCGCAGACAGTCGCGCCTATTGCCGTAACTATGGTCGGCTCCGGCAACGCGCAGGACGCGGTCTTCGACATGGGACAGAATATGGTCGGCGTGGCGCGCCTGCATGTGCACGGGCCGCGGGGAACTACCGTGAAGCTCCGCTTTGCGGAACGGCTCAATCCCGACGGCACGGTCTACACCGAGAACCTGCGCGACGCCGATGCAACCGACTCCTACACCCTCAGCGGTCATGGAGAGGAGGAGTGGATGCCGGCCTTTACCTTTCATGGTTTTCGTTATGTGCAGGTGTCCGGCTATGGTGGTAAGCCTTCCCTGTCGGCGCTGCAGGGTCAGGTGCTCAACAGCCTTCCCGCTTCACCGTCAATTCGTTTTGAAAGCTCCAGCGCACTGCTGAACAAGATGAGTGAGCTTGGACTTTGGGGACAGCGCGGCAACTTCGTCTCGATCCCCACCGACTGTCCGCAGCGTGACGAACGCATGGGATGGATGGGCGATGCCGGTGCATTCTGGCGCACAGGCACGTACAACTTCGACATCGACGCCTTCTCGCACAAGTTCATGCTCGATGTCACCGATGCGCAAAGTCCCGACGGTGCCTTTTCCAACATCTCGCCGAATCTTTTGCAGGGGAGGGACGGCCATCCCGGCGCTCCCGGCTGGGGCGACGCGGGCGTGCTGGTTCCGTACGCAACCTGGCTGCAATATGGAGACGCTACGGTGATCGAGCAAAGCTGGCCGGACATGGAGCGGTGGATGGACTTCATCCTGCGCACGAATCCGACCTACCTTCGCGAGAAGGAGCTTGGAGCGAACTTTGCCGACTGGCTCGCGCCCGATCCGCATACTCCATCTGACCTGGTCGCGACTGCCTACTGGGTCATCATCGCGCGCCAGATGCAGACGATGGCCACAGCACTAGGTCGCTCCGCAGACGCTGAGAAGTACGCGACGCTGATCTCTCGCATACGGGATGCGTATCAGCAGAAGTATGTGCACTCCGACGGCTCAGTCGAAGGCGACACCCAGACATCGTATGTGTTGACGCTCTACACAGGGCTCGCTCCAAAGGAGCTTGAGAAGCCGATGACCGACCGCCTGGTGCGCGACATTCAGGCCCACCAGACTCACCTGACGACGGGTTTCCTCGGCACACCGTTCCTGCTCTCCGTGCTGGAGGCGCAACGCCGCTCCGACGTAGCGTACAACCTGCTCCTAACTACGACCTATCCCTCGTGGGGATACATGGTCGACAAGGGCGCGACGACGTGGTGGGAGCGCTGGAATGGAGACACGGGCGACCCATCCATGAACTCCTATAACCACTATGCGTTTGGCTCCGTCATGGCATGGGTCTTTCGGCGCGTGGGTGGTATCGACGCAGATCCCGCGAACCCGGGCTTCCATCACGTTCTCGTCAGCCCTCACGTGGAGCAGGGTCTGTCGTACATGCACACCGAGTACGACTCTGTGTATGGAACGATTGTGACGGACTGGACGAAGAAGCCGGACGGCCTGCTTCAGTTGAACGTCAAGATACCCGCGAACACCACGGCCACTGTCTTTCTCCCGGCTACACCGACGAGCGTCGCAAAGCAGGACGGAGAACGCATCACGACTCCTTATAAAGAAGGATCGATAGCCCGCGAGATTGGCTCAGGGAGTTACAACTTTTCGGTTGATAGCAACTAAGACGCAGTGGAAGAAAAAAGCGAGAGCGATTGTTGTCGGCAATCGCTCCTCAATATCCTGCGGCCTTACCGTAGTTGCGGCGGTTATCGTGGCCACCAAGAAGTTCGTGAGTCTTGGGGTCGACTGCGATGAGTTCGCTGTCGCCCCAGGTGCCGGGGTTGTGTTCATCGGCAACGGCAAGGCGATTCACGTGGTAGCCCATAGCCTTGAGCTGTTCAGCGACCTCGGGAGAGAACTTCTTTTCAAGGTCGAGACGATCCGGCAGATACTGATGATGAAAGCGAGGGGCATCGGCAGCCTGCTGAATGTTCAAACCGTTATCGACGCAGCTAAGCAGGTCGTTTGCCACGGTCGTGATGATGGTCGAGCCGCCGGGAGTGCCCAGAACATACGCCACTCTGGCACGGCGAAAGAGGCTGCCCTTGGTCGTGACGATGGTGGGAGTCATCGCTGAGAGTGGGCGCTTGCCTGGAGCAATGGAGTTGGCGGGGCCTTGAATGAGCCCGTACATATTCGGCACGCCCATCTTGGAGGCGAAGTCGTCCATCTCGTTATTCATCAGAAAGCCGAGACCCTCCACCGTCACGCCCGATCCAAAGGTGCCGTTGAGCGTATACGTGTTGGAGACGGCATTGCCATCGGCGTCGATGATGGAGAAGTGTGTGGTCTGGGTGGACTCGTGCGCGACGGGCTGAAGCTGCGGAGGCGGCGGCATGAAGCCAGCAGGCCGAACCAGATCCTGGGACGGCGTTGGCGATGCCGGTTGAATCGAGCTTCGCCACGCGGCCGCGTACGCTGGATTCGCCATCTCTTTCAGCGGTTGCGGCGTAAAGTCAGGATCGCCGAGGTAGTCGGCGCGGTCCATGTAGGCGCGGCGAAAGGCCTCCGTGATGACGTGAACCTGCGGCGCAGACCGGTCCGGACCTAGCTTGGGTAGGCTGTAGGTGGAGAGGATGTTTAGGATCTCCACCAGAACGATGCCGCCGGACGAGGGTGGAGGCGCGGTGATAATTTTGTAACCGTGGTAGGCACCTTTTACCGGCTCGCGATCCTTCACCTCGTAAGCCGCGAGATCGGCAGCAGTGATAAGACCACCGCCGGCCTGTTCAAATGAGGCGATCTGTTTCGCCATCTCGCCCTTGTAGAAGTCGTCGGGATTCGCCGCGATGCGCGTGAGCGTCGCGGCCAGCAGAGGCTGCTTGAACGTATCGCCCTCCTTATAGAAGTCGCCGTCGCGCTGGAAGATGTGTGCTGAGGTCGGGAAGCGAGCGAGCATCTTGCTGTGAAGATTCTGCGCCTCCTCGGCAGAGAGCACGTAGCCGTCGGTGGCCAGGTGGATCGCCGGCGCCATGTCCTGTTGCAGGGTCAGCTTGCCGAAGTGGCTCTGCGCATAGACGAGTCCTGCGACGGTGCCGGGAACGCCGGACGCTTTGTACCCAACCGTGGAGAGGCCGGGAACGACGTTCTTCTGATCGTCCAGATACATATCACGGCTGGCAGCAGCAGGAGCCTTTTCGCGATAGTCGAGGAAGTGGGTCTGACCGTGCCTGGTGCGGATCAGCATGAAGCCGCCGCCACCGAGATTGCCAGCCTGCGGATAAACCACGGCCAGCGTAAACGCCACCGCGACTGCCGCGTCGATCGCGTTGCCGCCTTGCTGCAGGATGGCGAGGCCGGCGTCGGTAGCGTCGTGGTGAATCGTGACGACCATGGCGTGCTTCGCGCGAACCGGCTCTTCGGAGGCTGAAGCGATGGTCTGCGCTCCGAGCGAATTTGCAATGAGGGCTAGTCCGACGGTAGCTGCAAAGACACGGGTGCCAGCGGGCATTCAGGGCTCCAGAAAGTTGTGGATGGGCGCTGTGATCAGCATAGCTGGTTCGTGATTGAGGCGTCCGAAATAATGGCGGATTGGTCCTCCGTGGTGAAGGGTCGGTAGAATCATAGGTCATGTCTACGCGTGTTCGTTCGTATTCGAAGATCAATTTAGGGTTGGCGATCGGGCCGGTGCGTCCGGATGGCTTTCATGGCCTGACGACGCTCTACCAGACGCTGGATCTGCATGATCTAGTCACGGTCAAGGCCAGGCGAGCGTCCCCAACCAGAATCTCGGTGACGACAAACCATCCGTTTGTACCTCGCGATGGGCGAAACACGGCCTGGCGGATGGTGGAACGGGCTCTGGTTCGCTTGGGAATCACCGCAGAGGTCGATATCAATATAGATAAGAGGCTCCCGGTTCAGGGGGGAATGGGAGCCGGCTCAGCCAACGCTGCGGCGGCCCTGTTGGCGCTCGAGAAGGAGCTTGGCGAAGCTCTCCCGGGAGTCGAAAGGCTGAAGCTGGCGGCGGAGATCGGGTCGGATGTGCCTTTGTTTCTGCTCGGTGGGGCGGTTCTGGGGCTGGGACGGGGGGAGCAGGTTGTGCCGATGCCCGACCTGCCGAGGACCTGGTGCGTCGTCGCGGTGCCAGCGGTGGGCGTCTCAACGCCAGCGGCTTTCAAAGACTGGGATGCACGGCTGGCGGCCGAGTCTGAGCGTCATGCCATTGATAATAAGCAAGTTAGAGGATCAGGAGAGGGAGAATTGGGAGAGGGGCACGGCGTGACCCGGGTGCTGGGGTTGACTTCCAACCCCCAAGTTGATAGGCTACAGGAGTTGAGTCTTGCTTACTCATCCCTCTCTGCCCGAACTGGCGTCAGCCTAACGGAAAAGACAGACGATAGTAGGCCCGGCACCTCCGGTATCGTTCGCGATCCTAATCCTGAGAAAAAACAGGGTTTGCCTGGTGAGAATCAGGTTGACGCGATGAACGATCTGGCCGAGAATACCCTTCTCGCGCTTGTCCGCACCGGGATTGGAAGCGATGGTCTTCAAAACGATTTTGAAGAGGTCGTCTTTCCTCAGTATCCCTCCTTGCGAATAACCAAGCGTCAATTGATGGGTAGTGATTTGGATAGTTCCGCTTTGTATGCGGCTCTATCAGGTTCTGGCTCTGCTCTGTTTGGACTTTACCGGTCCGAGCGGGATGCCAAGGCAGCTCAACTGCGCGTCCAGTCCTCTGGGGTCCAGGCCCTCCTGACGGAGACCTTGCCTCGAACCGAGTACTGGAACAGAATGTTCGCGGAGTGACCTCGCCGGTCAAGTAAAATCAAACTGCATCCGGCGATGTACTGGGCGATCGACTAACGGTAGGTCAAGTGCCTTTGGAGCACTTTGTCTAGGTTCGAATCCTAGTCGCCCAACCAGTCAGTCGACGCCAGATGCGACAGGGAATTTAGGGAGTCTTGTAGAGATGTTAGGCGGCAGCAACAACTTGCCGCAGGATGAAGACGATTTTGGACTCTGCGGAAAACAGTGCGGAGAAAGAAGTACGAAGTTTGAAGGACCGAAGTCTTTTAGTTTTTTTGAGTAGTCCGCAACGAGGATTTCAGAAGAAGTAACGGAGCCGCAACAAGGCTTCGCAAGACAGTGCAGCAGGAACATTCAAGGTCAACCAACCTGGAGGGTTTCACGTGAACGAACGAAACACGACTGCGGTTCTTTCCCCTATTTCAGAGCAGGCTGAAGAGACAGAAACAAGCTCTCAGCCTGCGAGCGCGCCTTCTACGCAGGGCGGACATACAAAAGGAGCTCAAGGCCCACAGGGGCCGCGGGTACCAGAACCAGCTCCGGAAAAAAAGCGCCCGGGCCGGTTGGCAGATGACAAGCGCATCAAGATTTTTTGTGGATCGTCCAATAAGCCTTTGGCCGAGGAGATCTGCAAGTTCGTCGGTGTGCCGCTGGGCGAGACCCGGTTGCAGAGATTCTCCGACGGCGAGGTTCACTTTCAGCTGCTCGAGAACGTTCGCGGTGCGGATGTCTTTCTCGTGCAGCCTACGTGTTTCCCGGTCGATCAGCACCTTGTCGAGTTGCTGATCATGATGGATGCGCTCAAGCGCGCCTCAGCCGGACGAATCACGGTTGTCATTCCCTACTATGGCTACGCCCGGCAGGACAGAAAAGACCGTCCGCGCGTTGCCATTACGTCGAAGCTGGTTGCCGATCTTCTGACCACCGCCGGTGCAAACCGCGCTCTGCTCGTCGATCTGCACGCAGCACAGATTCAGGGGTTCTTCAATATTCCGGTGGATCATCTGTTTGCCAGCCCGGTGCTGGTGAGCTACTTCCGGGAGCTTGACCTGCCCAATCTGACGGTGGTTTCGCCGGATGCCGGGGGTGTGGAGCGTGCGCGCTTCTTCGCCAAGAAACTTGATGTACCGTTGGCCATCGTCGACAAGCGGCGGACCGACATTAATGTCACCGAGGTGATGAACGTGATCGGCGATGTACAGGGCCGAACGTGCTTGATCCTCGACGACATCATCGACACCGCCGGAACCCTGGTGAAGACGGTGGATGCGCTGCTGGCCGAGGGCGCGGAAAAAGTTTATGCGTGCGCGACGCATCCGGTGCTCTCGGGCCCGGCGGTCGAGCGTATCGCAGCTTCACGATTGGAGCAGTTGATCGTGACCAATACCATCCCTCTGCGCGAAGACGCGCTGAAGGTGGAGAAGATTAAAGTGCTTTCGATCGCTGGTCTGCTTGGCCGCGCTATCGAGAGTATTCACATGGAGACCAGCGTCAGTACGCTGTTCAACTAAAGGCAGGGCGTAGGGAACAGGGTGTAGGGCGTAAACCAACCCTTTGGAACCGACTCACTGCTGTAACGAAGGACTAACAGCGGCATCTGCCGCAAAGGGAGCGAGCAGAAGCGTTCGGTGCAGGTAATTTGGGTTTGTTTTCTACACCCTGTTCCCTACACCCTATTCCCTGCTTTTTTCGTGCCCGAAAGGAAGATTCATCATGGCATCATCCACTATGGAAGCAGTCGTCGCAACGCCCCGCGAGGGCAAGTTCAACAAGAACGCCGCGCGTCGCGTTCGTGTCGCCGGCAAGATTCCCGCGGTCGTCTACGGCGCAGGCCAGGACGCAGTCGCCGTTGCGGTCGACCCCAAGGTCATCACCCGCATTCTCCACTCCGACTCCGGTCACAACACCATCTTCGACCTCAACGTCGAAGGTTCGGCCGTGGTCAAGGCCATGATCGTTGATTGGCAGAATGAGCCGATCAAAGGCACGCTCCTCCACATCGACCTGAAGCGCATCGCGATGGACAAGACGATAATTGTTTCGGTGCCGATCCAGCTGGTTGGCGTTCCTGTCGGAGTCAAGTCGCAGGGTGGCATCCTCGAGCACGTCATGCGTGAAGTTGAGATCGAGTGCTTGCCCAACGACATTCCGAGCCACCTCGATGTCGATGTCTCCAACCTCGAATTGCATGGCATCATCCACGTCTCCGATCTGCCGCACTCCGGCAGCATCAAGTTCCTCGGCGAAGAGGGCGCGACTGTTGCGCACGTCACAATCATCAAGGAAGAGGTTGTGGCGGTCGAAGCAGTCGTGGTTGCACCGACTGAGCCAGAGGTCGCCAAGAAGGGCAAGACAGATGCAGCCGCTCCTGCTGCTCCTGCTGCCGATGCCAAGGATGCGAAGAAGAAGTAGTTTTGCGAGGCCTGCCGATCTTTTGGGATCTGCAGGCCGCCTGAGTTTTGCTGGAAAGGGAAACAAAGCGTGAAGTTGATTGTCGGTCTCGGCAACCCCGGTATCGAGTATCAGTTCACGCCGCACAACGCTGGCTTTCTCGCAGTGGATCGCATCGCGGACGATTGCGGCGTGGTCCTCTCCAATCGCCGTGGCCGGGCTCTCACGGCAAAGGCGAGGCTTGCAGGATACGAGGTTCTGCTGGCCAAACCTGAGACGTACATGAATCTGAGCGGGCTCTCGGTAGCCGCGCTGGTTCAGGAACTTGAGATTGCAATCCCGTCCGAGGACCTGATCGTCCTCTATGACGAGCTCGCATTTCCGCTGGGCAGACTACGCATCAGCGCGAACGGCAGGGCGAACGGGCACAACGGAGTGAAGTCGATCTCCGGTGCGCTTGGAACGGAAGAGTGGTTGCGCGTTCGGATCGGCGTTGGGAAACCAGCGCTGGTCGATGGCAGAGAGATCAAGGCTGGCGGCAGAGACTATCTGCTGTCGCAGTTTCGCAAGCAGGAGCTTGCGGTGCTGGATGAGGTGCTCGACAGGGTCGAAGATGCTGTCGAGACGGTGTTGACCGAAGGGGTCAGCGCCGCGATGAACAGGTTCAACCGTCGGCCAGACGATCCGGAAGATGGATCGGATCAGTCGAAGGAGAAGTAAAGAAGCATTAGGCCAAGTGTAGTTAGAAACTAACCGCAGTCGAAATTCCAAACCGGGTTGGCAGAACAAACGCCAGCACGGTGCGAAGCAGAACTTCGCAGAAAGAAGTAATCGAATGAATCGTACCTACGAAATCATGTTCATCGTCCGTCCGGACGTTGAAGAAGCCGATCTCGACAAGCTGATTGAAGGCTTCTCCGCGAACGTCACCAATGGTGGCGGCGAAATCAAGAGCGTCGAGAAGATGGGCCGTCGCCGGCTCGCCTACACCGTCCGCAAGTTCAACGACGGCTTCTACGTCCTGCTGAATGTCGCCGCCGCCGGTTCGCTGATCACCGAGATCGAGCGTCGTCTCCGCGTCTCCGAGCAGGTCATCAAGTTCATCACGGTTCGCATGGACGAAGAAGAGAAGCGCCTCGCGAAGGTCAAGGCCATCCGCGACACCAAGGTCAAGCGCAGCGCCCAGCCGATCGCAGCTCCCGTACAGGCCCCTGCTGCGCCGTCCGACGTCGAAGAAGAGAAGAAGCCAGTTGCAGCAGCTCCCGTTGAGCACGTCGCCTCCGACGCGCCGCCCGAGACTGTCTCCACCGCGGTCTAACTTCCGCCTTCGCCTGAACATTCGCGATGAGATTCAAATGCATCGCACAACGCACTACGATCACCGATCTTCGCTTCCAATCGACTGCACTTCGCCGATTGTTCAGAGGCTCCAACGCGAACCTGGAGCGAGGAGAGGCACAACGTACCTGAGAGGGAAATATCATGGCTGACGAAACCAGCACGCAATCCACTGAGCACCACGCACCAACATCCCGCCCAGCGCACTCTGGCCCCGGCGCAGGTCCTCGCACCCCACGCCCAGCAGGTGCACCCGGCGGCGGTCCTGGCGGTCGCAAGTTCTTTCGTCGCAAGAAGGTCTGCAAGTTCTGCACCGAGAAGATCGACGCCATCTCCTACCGCGATGTTCGCCTGCTTCAGGGCTTCGTTGCCGAGCGCGGCAAGATCGTTCCCCGTCGCCTGACCGGTGTCTGCACTCGCCACCAGCGCAAGCTCAGCCTGGCCATCAAGCAGTCGCGCAACATCGCCCTGCTCGCCTTTGCTGCACGCTTCTAACTCTTCCGCTGCGGCGGACCTTACTGGATATGCAAGACTGGCGGCACCGCGAGCCAGAGACGAAATCGGAGAAATGCAATGGAAGTCATTCTGAAGGAAGACGTAAACAAGCTCGGACATCGTGGCGACGTGGTCAAGGTCGCCGACGGCTACGGGCGCAACTATCTGCTGCCGGAGAAGCTCGCCATCGAAGCGACCCTCGCAAACAAGGCAGTCATCGACCAGATGAAGGCATCGGCGGTTCGCAAGTCCGCCAAGGAGAAGGCTGGAGCCGAGCAGTTGGCCACCCAACTCTCTGAGGTTGAGCTTGTGTTCGAGCGCAAGGTCGGCGAGAACGAGCATCTCTTCGGCTCGGTCACCTCGGGCGACATCGCGCACCAGCTCGAAGCCAAGGGCTTCAGCATCGATCGTCGCAAGATCTCCCTCGAGGAGCCGCTGAAGACGATCGGCGAGTATCATGTTCCCGTGAAGCTCCACCGCGAGGTCACCAGCCACGTCAAGGTGACGGTCAAGGGCGATCAGCCGGAAGCCGAAGCAGCCGCCACCGCATAACTCACGAACCTCGAAGCACAAAACGCATCGCCCCGCGCAGATCTTTTGCGAAGGGCGATGCGTTTTTATTTGTAATCAAGTTTATTTGTAACCAGGAACGATCAGAGTGAAGGAAGTGCTATTCGTACTTCAGCGTCTGAACAGGATCGAGTCTCGCGGCACGATTCGCCGGCAGCGTTCCAAAGAGCACCCCAACCAGCACCGAACTGCCGAGAGAAAACACAACCGACCAGGGGTTGATCGGAATTTTGAACGGGGTAAGCAGCCCAAGAGTGAAGGGAATCGCGAGGCCAAGAATGGTCCCGATAATCCCGCCGCTCAACGAGAGAAAGACCGCCTCGGTGAGAAACTGCATCCTGATCTCGCGGCTCGTCGCACCCAGCGCCTTGCGAATTCCAATCTCTTTCAGTCTCGATTGCACGTTGGCGAGCATGCTGTTCATAATGCCGACGCCGCTCACGATCATCGTGATGCCGGCGCCCAGTGTGAGAACGATGGTAAGCATGTCAGCAATCTTCGCCATGCTGGTGAGTAGATCGGTCAGTGTAACAGCGGTGTAGACCGAACCCGCATAGTGACGCGACCGCACGATCTCGAGAATGTGATCGCTGGCTGGAACCACCATGGACGCGCTCCGCATGGTGAAAAAGATCTCTTTCAACGTGTTTGTTCCGGTGAAGTAGCGCACCACAGGGTAGGGCACCAGCATAGTGTGATCGCTGATCTCCGAATTCCCGTAGGTATCGAAGGCCTCCCGGAAGACCCCGATGATAACGAACGGTATGCCCTTGATGCTGATCGTCTTTCCGACCGCTTCTCTGGAGTTGCCATACAGATCTTCTGCGAACGGCTTGACGATCACAGCGACCTTTTCGTGAGCAAGCTCATCCTGATCATCGAAAAAGCGGCCTGACACAACGACAAGATTACGCACGATCCGATACTCCGGAGACACGCCAAGCAGCGTTGCCTGCTTCGTGATGCCCCCGCCCAGGCTCACATTGTCGTGATACTCCAGCATGGGAGACGATGCGACGATGCCCGGAACCTGATCAATGACGGCATGAAGATCATCGAGCGTCATATAGTCCGGCGTGCTGGTGTTCTCCGGCCCGCTGATGTTCCCGCCGCCGTACTGCAGTTCAACCTTATTGGGTCCAATGCTGGTCAACTGGTCCAGCGCATACTGTTTGCCGGTGGATCCAAGCGTCGCCACCAAAATAATCGACATCGAGCCGATGACCATGCCGAGCATGGTGAGCAGAAACCGCGTCTTACTCGCGCGGAAGCTATCGACCGCCAGCCTCGCAACCTCACTGAACATCATCGTCGAACGCGCGCTGGCCAGCGTACGGTCGAATGAGCTCGGTTTGGGAAGGTTCGTGGTTGCCATCGGCTTAAACCATTAGACGCCTACCAGTATCGCAGCGGTGCATGCTTTCTCGCTAACCCAAACGCCAGACTCCAGCGGCCTGCTTCTCCTGGGTAGCTGTCTCATCAATAGCCCCGAAGGCTCCCAGGCGGGCCCGCGGCGATAAACTATCGTAGTTCAAGAGAAGGCAGTCAATCGGTGCGCTAAGTCACAAGCAATTGGCGTTATTCGGAGCGACTCGCCGGGCACCAGGAAGCCGAAGCCACACGGAGCCATACAAGGAGCAACAATGAACCACGTATCAACCCTGCGCCACCGCTGCGCCAGAGGAATCAGCTTCGGAGTACTCTGCCTTATCGCCCCAATCATGCTTACTGCCCAGCCGACTGCCCTCCGCAACACGCTCCTTCCGGCGCCATCAAGCATCACCGCCGGCACCGGCTCCCTCGCCATCTCCAAGGACTTCACCGTCTCCCTCAGCGGCGCGCACAACCCCATCCTCGAGGCCGCCACCCGCCGCACCCTCGCGAGCCTCGAAACAAACACCGGCATTCCAATCAGCAAGGACGATCTCCAGTCTCCCAACCCCACCCTGACCATTCAGGTCGAAGACACCACAACCGCCCTCCCCACGCTTGAAACCGACGAAACCTACTCCCTCAGCGACACCTCCAGCAAGATCGTCCTCCAGGCCCACACCGTCTTCGGAGCCCTCCACGGCCTCGAAACCATCCAGCAACTCGTTCAGGCCGAAGACGGCCACTACGTCATCCCCGCCGTCGAGATCAACGACACCCCGCGCTTCCCCTGGCGCGGCTTCATGCTCGACGTCAGCCGCCACTTCATGCCGCTGCCCGTCATCTATCGCACACTCGACGGCATGGCCGCCGTCAAACTCAACGTCTTCCACTGGCACCTCACCGACGACCAGGGCTTCCGCATCGAGAGCAAGCGCTTCCCGCTGCTCACCGCCAAAGGATCCGACGGCCTCTTCTACACCCAGGATCAGGTCCGCGACGTCATCGCCTACGCCAGCGCCCGCGGCATCCGCGTTGTGCCCGAGTTCGACATCCCCGGCCACGTCACCAGCTGGCTCGTCGGCATGCCCGAGCTCGGCAGCGTCCAGCGCCCCTACCAGATCTCCCGCACCTTCGGCATCTGGGACGGCGCGCTCGACCCCACCCGCGACAGCACCTACAACTTCCTCGACGCCTTCATCGGCGAGATGGCGGCGCTCTTCCCCGACAACTATCTCCACCTCGGCGGCGACGAGAGCAACGGCGCCGACTGGAAGGCAAACCCCTCCATCGTCGCCTTCATGCAAGCCCACAACATGAAGTCCACCGATGAGCTGCAAACCTACTTCAGCACCCGCGTACTCGCCCTCGTCAACAAGCACCACAAGCAGATGGTCGGCTGGGACGAGATCCTCACCCCCGGCACTCCCAAAGACGCCGTTATCCAAAGCTGGCGCGGCGTCGAATCGCTCGCCGTGGCAGCCAAACAAGGCAATCGCGGCATCCTCTCCGCGCCCTACTATCTCGACGCCATGAAGACCGCCGAACGCATGTACCTCGACGACCCCATCCCAGACAACTCCACCCTCACACCGGACCAGCAGAAGCTCATCCTCGGCGGCGAGGTCTGCATGTGGGCCGAGCAGATCACCGCGCAGACCGTCGACTCCCGCGTCTGGCCCCGCACCGCCGCCCTCGCCGAGCGCTTCTGGTCACCGCGACAGACCCGCGACATCCCCGACATGTACCGTCGCCTCGCAGTCGAATCCATCCGGCTCGACGGCCTCGGTCTCACCCACATCTCGGGCCCCGAGTCCGGCCTGCGCCAGCTTGCAGGCAGCGAAGCCGCAGCCTCGCAACTCGCCATCCTCATCTCCACGCTCTCCCCGGTCCCCTTCCACGAACGCTACCACCAGCAGAAGACCTCACAGCTCACGCCCATGGGCAACCCCGTCGACTACACCCGACCTGACCCACCCCTTCGCGAAGACCTGCGCCTGCTAGTCGAGCGCTACCTCCACAGCACCACGCCTGCCGACCACGCCGCCGCGCACCAGCAGCTTCAAACCCTCTTCCAATCGTGGATCGCCTCGGTCCCGGCACTAAGCGCCCTCGCCCCCGAACATCCGAAGCTCAACCAGCTCACCCTTCGCCGCAGCCAGCTCGCTCAACTCGGCCAGCTGGGAATCCAATCCCTCGCATCCATCGAATCCCACACTCCACCGACCTCCGCATGGATCGAAGCCCAGAGCACTCTCCTGAAAACATCAGCAGACCACTCCGAACTAACCGACTTCGTCATCCTCCCACCGCTACAACAACTAGTCGATACCGCCGGAAAGCTTTCCACCATCAACTGAGAACGATGCCTGCGAGAACGGGGACCATGCCTCGCCGCAGAATGGCCGTAGCGTACTTTGGCGACGGGATTCGCGAGGTGAACCGCGCCCTACTTACCCAGCGTCTTATCGATTGCCGCCTGCGCCAGTGGAGTCATAATCGCATACCCCTTCGCGTTCGGATGCACCCCGTCGAAGCTTATCCCCGGCTTCATCCCTCCAGTTGCATCCACCAACGCGGAGTAATAATCCAGGTACGTCAACGAGTGGTTCATGCAATATCCTCGCAGCCAGTCGTTCAGCGCCTTGATCTTCGGCGCCGGAGCCATGCCACTCTTCCAGGGAAAGTCCAGCGTCGGCGTAATCGACGCAAGAATCACCCGAATCCCGTTCGCCTTTGCCAGGTCCACCATCGAACGAAAGTTATCTTCGGTCATCTCCGCCGTCATCGGCCCTGTATTTCCCGCGATGTCGTTTGTCCCTCCCAGAATGACGACCACCGCCGGGTGCAGGTCGATCACGTCCTGTCGAAACCGCACCACCATCTGAGCCGTAGTCTGCCCGCTGATGCCCCGATTTACATAAGGCTCGCCCTGAAAGAACTCCCCCGTGTCCTCCCGCCGGCCCCACGAATCCGTGATCGAGTCCCCATAAAACACGACCCGCTGCCCTCCCGCCGGAGCCGGCCCAAGCGTCGCATTGTCGACCCGGTATCGCCCCAGCTGGGGCCAATCCGCCAGCTTCGCCCGCATGATCTCCACCGGGTCCGGTCCTTCCACCCGAGCCACCACCTGCGAACACCCGGTCCCGCTCATCAACACCATAGACCCCACCACAAGCGCCCACGTCAAAGTCTTCATCTCGTCTCCCCGTCGGTCCGATTCTAGCCGAACCCCTTCCGAACTCCTTCGATACCTTTCGGCTTCCTCTGCTGTACCTTAAGAGATGATGCAACCCGGTATCTCCACCCACGTCTTCCTCCCCCAGCGTCTCCACCCCGGCCTGCTCGACTCCCTCCACAAGGCCGGCGCTCAGGTCATCGAGCTCTTCGCCGCCCGCCACCACTTCGATTACACCGACCGCGCTGCCGTTCGCGACATCGCCACCTGGTTCCGCAACACCGGCGTCGGCGCCACGCTCCATCAGCCGCTCTATATCAGCGACCGCGCCGACGCCCAGTGGTCCCGCCACGTCGCCCCGAATCTCAACCTCATCGATCCCGAAAAGTCCCGCCGTATCTCGGCCATGGACGAGGTCAAGCGCGCCCTCGAGTCCGCCGAGCAGATTCCCATCTCCGCCTGCACCCTCCACCTCGGCTACAAGGACGACGCCTGGAACCTTCGCGCCCTCGAAAACTCCCTCACCGCCATCGAGCACCTCAAGGCCTTCGCCCACCCCCTCGGCGTGCGCATCCTGCTCGAAAATCTCCAGAACGAGATCACCACCCCCGAGCACCTCCTCGAGATCCTCAAGGTCGGCCACTTCGACCGTGTCGGCGTCACGCTCGACATCGGCCACGCCCACCTCGCCGCACCCCCCGATAGCAGCCAGCGCAGCCAGCCCAACAAGGGCATCGACGAAGCCTTCGAGCTCCTCAAGCCCCGCATCGCCGAGCTTCACCTCCACGACAACCTCGGCCAAAAAGACGACCACCTCTGGCCCGGCACCGCCGGAATCGACTGGAAGAATGTCGCGAAACACATCGCCACCCTCCCGGCCAACACCCCCGGCATCCTCGAGATCGCCCACGAACTCGAAGAGACCCCCGAATCTGCCACCACCAAAGCCACCCAGGCCTTCGACCTCCTCAAACGAGCCGCCGAAGCTACCGCCTAGAGCATGAATAACTTATCCAGAACTGCAGTTTTTTCTTTTCTGTTCGCGTCGACCCTGATCGCAAACGCGCAGACGCTTAGAGTTCAGATTCTCAACGGCAAGAATGGCAAGCCGGTTGGAAACGAGCACGTTAATCTCTTTCGAACTGGAGATTTTGGCGATCTCGCCGGTGATCGTAACGTGCGAGGATTTACGACGGATGCCGATGGCGTCATCACAACGTCCGATATATCTCCAGATATCCATTCCTTTCTCATTTCTGTCGATTGGCATCGTCAATGCAATGAAAACGAAAAGGTAAACCGCATGGCGTTTTCATTGGCGGAGATCTTCTCGAAAGGCATCGTCAGCGAAAATTCTTGCAAAGCGAAAGTGAGAAGGCCCGCCGAGCCGGGAACGCTGATCTTGTTTGTCCGCGACGAGACATTCTTCGAGAAGATGGCGCACTAGTAGACTGAAAGAGACATGTCTACCGAAACAACAACCTCCGCACCCCTTGCCACCATCGCTTCACTCTCCCAGCACGAAGGCCAGACCGTCACCCTCCGTGGCTGGCTCTACAATCTCCGCGCCTCGGGCAAGCTCCTCTTTCCCATCTTCCGCGACGGCACCGGCACCATTCAGGGCATCGTCCCCAAAGCCGCCGTCTCCGAAGAGGTCTTCAACACGCTCAAAGAATTAACCCTCGAGTCGAGCCTCACCGTCACCGGCAAAGTCCGCGCTGACTCCCGCGCTCCCTCAGGCTACGAGCTCGACGTCGAAAGCATCGAAGTCCTCCAGCGCGTCCCCGAAGACACCCCCTTTCCCATCTCCCTCAAAGAGCACGGCGTCGACTTCCTCATGGAGCATCGCCACCTCTGGCTCCGCACCCCGCGCCAGTCGGCCATCCTCCGCGTCCGCGCCACCATCATGCGCGCGGCTTCAGAGTATTTTGATACCAACGGCTTCATCCGCACCGACCCGCCCATCCTCACCCCCAACGCCTGCGAGGGCACCTCCGAGCTCTTCGAGATGGACTACTTCGACGACGACAAGGCCTACCTCACCCAGTCCGGCCAGCTCTACATCGAAGCCACCGCCCTCGCCCTCGGCAAGGTCTACAGCTTCGGCCCCACCTTCCGCGCCGAAAAATCCAAGACCCGCCGCCACCTCACCGAGTTCTGGATGATCGAACCCGAGGTCGCCTTCCTCGAGCTCGACGGCCTCCTCAACCTCGCCGAAGCCTTCATCACCCACATCGTCACCCGCGTCCTCGAGTCGCACCGCGCCGACCTCAAGGTCATCGGCAAAGACATCGCCAAACTCGAAGCCGTCATCGCCCCCAATTCTTTCGTAGAAAATAACGCTGCCATTCTGAGCGAAGCGAAGAATCCCGAAGCCGCTAGCCCCGCCTATACAGCAGAGAACCTTTCTGCCACGGAATCGGGCTCTGCCATGCCGAACAAATTCCCCCGCCTAAGCTACGACGAAGCCCACGCCATGCTTGAGAAGGCCTACGCCGAAGGCAAGCTCGAAGCCCCCCACCAGTACGGCGACGACTTCGGCTCTCCCGACGAAACCTACATCTCCTCCCAATTCTCCAAGCCCGTCATGATCCACCGCTACCCCGCCGCCTTCAAGGCCTTCTACATGCAGCCCGACCCGCTCGACCCCACCAAGGCCCTCTGCGTCGACGTCCTCGCCCCCGAGGGCTACGGCGAGATCATCGGCGGCTCCCAGCGCATCCACGACTACGACCTCCTCAAGTCCCGCATCGAGCAGCACGACCTGCCCCTCGCCGCCTTCCAGTGGTACCTCGACCTGCGCAAGTACGGCAGCGTCCCCCACGCCGGCTTCGGCATGGGCATCGAGCGCGCCGTAGCCTGGATCTGCGGCCTGGACCACGTCCGCGAAACCATCCCCTTCGCCCGCACCCTCAACCGCATCTACCCGTAGCAGCGAACTCTTTCGTATCTCAGCCCGCAGCGGGACACCCCCAGTCCCGCTGCCGCTACCTCAAGTCAGCCCTAATTCCTCACGATCCCCGGAGGAACCCAATCCTTGTTCAGAATCGCGTCCGCCGGCCAATACATCCTTAGAAACGCAATATAGCCGCCCTTCGCAGGAGTAGGCAGCCAGTTGCAGAACTGCTTCGAACCCGCAGGTGGAGCCGTTGCCTGCAGATACAGATCCAGCGACCCGTCCCCGTTGAAACACGCCGAGTGGTTCTGCACCATCGGCATTCCCACCGCATTCCAGTTCGCCGCAGGATCCGGGCTCGGCACCAGTTTGCCGTCCGCATCATAGATCGTCAGCGACCAGAACCCTCCCTGATGCACTGGCGGAATGCCACCTGCGTCCTGGCCCACCGGGAGAAAGTGGATCGCGTAGTTCACATCGCCGCGCAACTTAATTCCTCTCCCATCGGTCTGCGTATAACCGTACACAGCGTCTTCTTTCCGGTTAGCGCCAAGAGCTTGCTGCGCGACCTCCGCCCTCAGCAGATACCGTCTGCCATACACTCCCACGTCGAGCGACACCGTCCATCCCGTCGCCGTAGGCTTCGTCGCCGGCACGTTATCCAGAATGTTGTTGGCCGCAGCCACCGCATCCTGCAGGTTCTCCAGCCTCGCCTTATGCAGCGTCGTGCAATCGAAGTTCGTCCCGGTCAGCGGAACGCTCCCCTTCGTAGGATCATCGTTCTTCACCACCAGTCCCAACCGCAGCAGACTCGCTGTAACCGGGTCGTCCTGTCCCGGGATCGGAAGATTGAAGTTCATCATCGCCGCGAGATTCTGGTAGAACGCGCACGCGTCCATCCCCGCCACCTGTCGCAGAGGCGGCGTCACCGTATCGGCCAGCGGCTGCACCGACAACGTGTCCGGCGGTGTGAACGTCTCCCCTGCCACGTATTTGCTCAGCGGAGTCAGCGTCAGCCCCGGATAGAGGTTTTTCACAATGTCTTTGATATCCCAATCAGATCCCGTCGTATAGATCCGGCCGATGATCCACATCGAGCTCGTCGGAATCCTGATCGTCTTCACCACCGGAATCGTAATCGCTGGCTGTTCATGCCCATTGCACGCCGGCCCCACCAGAGCGTAGTTGCCCTCCGGGCTGCCCTTGTCCGTGCCCGGCGAATCCCCGCTCACCTCCGTCCAGCCGTCCAGCATCTGCATGATGAAGAAGCGGCCGCCGAAGTTTGGAAGATGAAGAATCACCGGCTCCTCGCACAGATTCAGAAACGACGAGGCGTAGAGCGTCGACGTGCTGGGAAGCACAACCGCCGTAAAGGTGGCGTTCGGCAGCACCGTCTCTTTTCCAAACTGGTTCAGTGGAGCTCCGCCTAACTTTGTCATCGCGTCCGGAACCGTCGTCCCCGTTCGTCCCGTCACGCCGAACATCATCAGCGGATAGCCATAGATGTAACTCACCACTCCATCGAACAGAGCAGGAGAAACGTTTTGCTGAAGATCCTCCAGCGTTTGTCCGTACCCACACCTGCCTGCAACGGCAAGCACGACTATAGCCACAAGAATAACCTTGCATAGTCTCTTCATATTGTCTCCGCTTGAAATTGAATTTAGAAACAGGGGCCGATTCGTGGGGCCGATCAGAAGGGAAGTCAGAATCTCAGAACGGGGAGAAAGAGATGAGAGGAGAAAGAGATCAGACCCGGGCACGTCAAATACTCCGCCTTATGCGGATGTGTGTGTGGAGTCATGGCCGGTAAAAACGAAGCCGTCGCGCACCGTGGCGAAACACTGTACTTAGAGGCGAAGGGCCCGAGCCAACAATCTACCTGCGCACGAAATGAAATGTCCAGAGGGGAAATGTGAAAAGTTGCCCCAGCAGCAGGTCCGCATTGCCGCGCGCCTTCTCTATCGAGAAAGCCGGCAAGTTCAACAATAATTTCGATCTCGCAGCGCAAACTCGATCTTAAGATCCAAGTTTTGCACCTGTTCCCTCCAAGCGTCTAAGCAGAGTTGATGCGAGGGCTAAGTGGTCGAGGCACTCGTCAGGTGTATCGTGAACAGCGTATTCGTGACCTCTCGGATTTCTGATTGCGACGATAGCTCCAGCAAAGAGGAATTTGTATCCACGTTGCTCGTCTTTTTCGCTAATGTTTGAACGAGGTGTCAGGGAAATAAGCGGGGTGACTTCACTGAACGCAGACATCATCAATTTTTCACCGGACTCGTTACTTAAACCAAGCCTGGCAACCTGCTTATCGACGTATTTGAACGCTTCGAATGTCGCCTGCGCACAATGACCGTCGTCGAAAAGATCCCGTACAATTCTTGGCAGGCAGGGGTGTATGTTTCGACTTTCAAACGGATGATCTGGAACGGCGCATTCTGCTTCCGCATAGACTAAACCATTTGTCAGACGCACAAATTTTTCGAAAACAGCGAACGGCTCAACCATTGATCAGGTTTTCCTTGATGCTTTTGAAGATTCGATCGTAAGTTTCCTGATCGCCTGCAGCGGGCAGGTTCACCTCGATGCGAACAGTCAACCCTACGCGATCATCCCGTTTCCCTTGATGAAATATGGGATCTTTCTCCGCAAAGGTCTTTACTTCATCGGGTTTCTTTGCCACGCGCGGCACCTTTTTTGCCATCACCTTGGGAGGCCGATTTGTCGCGGCTGACTGTAGAGCACCATGGCCTGCGTACGCGGCAAGAGCTTTAAAAGTTGAAGCTTGTCGACTACCGACGAGTGAGGAGGATTGATCAGTCTGGCGGAAGAAAGGGATAAGCTGTTCTAAAGGCAGCATCCAAGCATCCGAGCCATGTAAAGAGAAAAGTTCGTGATAGGACTTCTCGATGATTTCACTGAATGCAGTTTGGAATGTTTTTTCGTCGTGGAGCGTGAAAACTTTGAGTGAGTTGGGTGTTGCCTTGCCAGATTCGTCGATAAGACCGAGAAAACGTACGATGTTCATTGCATAACTCTCGTTGCTAGGAGCGATACTGAGCTTTTTCAGGACCTCGGCATTCAGCACCTGCGGAAACGACTTCTTCAGTTGATCGAAAAGCTGCACTATAGCGCCGTTACCGCTAATATATGGATGTTTGTCCGCCATCAGTTCTCCTATGCCTGCTCTGCTAGAGATTTGTTGAACACAGCAAATCGTTGATAATACTACCGGTAGCAGTCGCCAAATCATATCCCACATCGGAGTAATCAATTGGTGGCCGGGTGCCCCATTCACCGCGTCTTTGTTTCAGGCGGTGAGTGGGCCCTTCTTCACCTTCACCCACTGAACACGGCCCACCCAGCCCTCACCGCGAGACCACCTTCCTACCGCTCTCCTTCCGACAAGCGGCAGGCACATTCGTCATCTGCTTCGCAAACACCCGATAGCTCACCGTCCCCGGCCGCAGCGTCGACCAGTACCCCGATGCCGACAGCAGCGCCTTACGCTTCTCGATAATCTGCTTATCCAGAATCTTCACCCCGCACTCCAGATTGTTCTTCGGCTGCAGGATCGTCCTGTCCGGATCACCCACCTTCAACTTTTTATCGTGCTCCCAGTCGAAGTCGCATCCATACCGCTTCTGGTCCTCATAGGTAAGCTGCAGCAGTCCCGAGGTTCGGCCCGGCCGCCCCGTCACATCGTCCTTCACCATCATCTCCGGCTGCGCGTGCTTGGCCTGCACCGTCGGCTCGAGGCCTGCCTCCGCGCCTGCCAGCGCCTGAAAGAAGTAAGCCCAGAACGCCCGCTTGTCGTCCTCCGCCATCCCGTAGAACGCCGGACAGAACCGCCGCACATCATGCGGCACCTGGCTCGACAGCATCGCCGGCGGCAGCGCCAGCTCCACAATCTTGTCCCACTCCGGGTCCCACGTCGATCCACCTACCTCAGCCTTCTTCGTGTCGATCGGAGTAGGCGGCGCAGGCTTCATCGCCGGGACGGGAACCGCCGTAGCCTGCGCCTCATGCTTCTCGCATCCCATCAGCATCGACGCAGCCACGCCACCAGCCAAAACTATCACGACCCTTAGACCTCGGACCCATAGACCTCGGTTCATGCGTACACCTTTACGTTCGTTTAGAACTGGGGCCCAGCACAGGGAGATGCCATCCACCACCGTCCCGTTGTAGAGAGGACTCGCGATAGCCCTCGATTCCCGATCAAATCCGCTGCATTGTCGCCCAATTCTTGCGGTAGACTCACCCCAAAGGAGCCAACCATGCCTCCCACCTTCGGCAACGGCAAGATCTGCTACCTCGAAATCCCCGCCACGGACGTAGCCGTCTCCTCCGCCTTCTACGCCGCTTGCTTTGGCTGGTCCCTGCGCCAGCACGGCGACGGCACCACCGCCTTCGACGACGGCGTCGGCCAGGTCAGCGGCATGTGGGTCCTCCACCGTCCGCCCTCCACCCAGCCCGGCATCGTCATCTCCATCATGGTCGACAGCGCAGCCGCCACCGTCGATCTCATCACCGCCCACGGTGGCCAGATCGTCCAACCCATCGATCCCAACGCGTCCGAGATCACCGCCCACTTTCGTGACCCCGGGGGCAACGTTCTCGGCATCTACCAGGAGCCCGGCTGATCACCCTGCCTACTTCACACCCTTATTCGGATCCCAGACACCCTGCTGCCTTCGCACATAGACCATCTGCCCGATGTGATACGCGTTGTGTGTGCCAACGTGTGCGATCCTCGAAGCCCACAGCGAAATCTTCGCATCATCCGCCGCTTCGACCGCACTCTCCCAATCCGTCATCACCTGGTCCAGCTGCTTCACCGTCGCGTCCCAGCTCTTCGCGTCGAAGTTGTTGAACGTCTCGTCATTGTTGCCATCGAACTTCGCCGGAGTCTCACCCTTGAACTTCGCCAGCATATCGCGATCCCAGAAGACAAGATGATTCGCCAGCTGCCCTACCGAGTGATTCCCACTCTTGTCCGTCCAGCTGGCCTGCTCGGGCGTCAACCCCGCCGCCGCCGTATTCGCCGGCACAAACCACTCCGCCTTGTTATGCGTCGACCGCAGCTGCTCCAGCAGAACAGCCTTCAACGTCATCGGCTTCTCCTGCTGCCCCAGAGCAAAGCTGGACAAAGACACCACAAACACCACCAGACCAACCACAACTCGCCTCATAAAGCTCTCCCTGTATCACGATTTAGCACAATGGACTACTGTGGGCCCGTTTGACGAGTTCATTCTAAGGCGCAAGGAGGAAGAAAGGGCGTTCGCAACGCAGTTCCTGCCCCAGCCAAACCCCTGTCAGACTCCTGTCAAGCCCCAACCAGGCGAAAACCCGCGTCAGACAAGGAGATTCACGTGGCGTATGAGTTATCTCCACTCAGCTATACTTGAACTACAAGGCAGAAAAAAGATAGCCCCGGACACCCATCCGGGGCTATCCCCTTTGTTTGGTCGAATTTAGGCACAACTCCAATAGAATGTTCGTTTTGCGGAGATTACCTCCCGCTAAACCGTTGCAACCATTGGACTTACACGCCGGTAATAGGGGGGGGGGACCCCTCCAAGCTATTTCTCGCTACTCGGTGGCACCAGTCCCTTCAATCGCAGATAGAGCGCGAGCGTCGCGTACTGTTCGTTGTCATGCGACACCGTCCCCCACATGATTCCGATGCGCGATCGCTTCCCGTTGAAAACCTCAAACATATCTCCCAGGTTCGCATCCGTTACCGCGGCGAAGGCTTTGTCGCACTCGGCAAACGAGGCCTTCAGTGCTTCGACGATGGTTGCTTTATCTGCAGTCTCCGCAGGAACCTTCGCAAGATCGCTCGCCGCTGTGCGATTCACCGCCCCGCATGTCCGCAGTTGCGCCTCTGTCACGTGATTGACAACGCGCGCATAGGTTCGTATCTCCGGCGTCGGCTTGAACTGGTAGTCGCTCTCCGGCATCCGATCGGCGGCCTTCAGGATGTTACCTTTCTGAGCCGCATAGCCACGTTGTACCTCACCCGCAGGCCCACTTGGCCCAGTTGGAGCCGCCGGCGTCTGACCCATCGCCATGCCAGAAACCAATAATGCCGCGACCACGCTCATCGAACTTATCTGACGCATCTTGTTCTCACCTCGTACCTTTAGCTTATCCGTGCCTCTTGAGACACGCCGAAATTATTTGTCAAAGTTTCGTTGTTTGTTGCTCTCAGCCTCCGCCGCCCAGTAGTTGCTTCTGGCCGAAACCACCATCTCCGGATGCCGCGCTAGCCGCACGCTGATCGTATGCAGCCCAGGCGCCGCAGATGTGGGGGTAAAGCTAAGCACGTAGCTGTTATGCAGATGGTTCGTCAGCACGCCAAGGTCCTGCGTCAGCTCCCCAAGATTGTCGAAGCTATTCCATTCTCCCCCCGACAACGTAGCTAACTCCGCCGAAGTATTCTTTCGCATCGCGCCAAAGATCAGCCGCAGCGGCTCACTCAAATTGAAGTAGGCCTGGTAATCGCCTTCCCCAACATGCAATGGCGGATTCAGGTGCGCTGGATCCTTGAAAGCCTGCCGCGCCGCTGTCTTCTCTGCCGAAAAAGTCACGCTATAGATGGCGGTATTTGTCTCTCCCAGCTCACGCACGATATCTTTCATCGCGGCGTTGCTTCCATCGTCATGTTCCTGGCTGATCAGCAGAATTGCCCGCCGATTCCCGATAGGCCGTTTCGACAGCAGATCCAACCCAAACGAAATTCCATCGAAGATCGCCGCCCCATTATCTCCCACATCCGGATGATCGATCGCCTCCCCCCACTCCGCAACATTCGACGTAAACGGGGACGCCGCCTCCGCCTTGCTGTCGAAGTTCACAATCGACACCTCGTTCGGCGCCCCGCCTATCAGCGAACCCAGCATCGTGTCGAGATTCGCATAACTCAGAAACTGCCCCCGCGCATCCCCACCGGTCTGCATCAGCACCACCAGCGACACCGGCCTCTGCGTCTCCTCCTCCAACGTCACTTTTTGCGGAACTCCGTTATCCGCTAGCACAAAATCATCCGCCTTTAGCGAATACACCAGCTCCTTACCCGGAGTCTGCACCAGTGTCGGCACAACCACCAGCGTCGTCGTGGTATGCAGTGTCGTCTGCGCAAATGCCGCGCTAGTCCAAACACTAACGAAAGCAACGAATTCTCGGAGTCTCAGCTTCATGGTGTCCCATTTAGACGAGCCAGGGGCCCATCGGCACGGGAAAACCAGCAAAAAAGGTATCCTATAAGGATACCCACGACGCCGAAACAGCCTCGTACCCAAGCCAGCAACAAGGAAACAGCATAATGCCATTGAACTGCGGAATCGTTGGTCTGCCCAACGTCGGAAAATCAACGATCTTCAACGCCCTTACGTCGGCCAAGGCGCAAGCCGCCAACTATCCCTTCTGCACGATCGACCCGAACACCGGCGTTGTTACCGTGCCCGATGAGCGACTGGCCAAAATCTCCGAACTCATCAAGCCCAAGTCTCTCGTTCCTACTTCTATGGAGTTTATCGATATTGCCGGACTTGTTGAAGGTGCCTCCAAAGGGGAGGGTCTCGGCAACCAGTTCCTTGGCCACATCCGTGCCACCGATGCCGTAGCGCACGTTGTCCGCTGCTTCGATGATCCCGAGGTCATCCACGTGGCTGGCGGGGTCAATCCACTCCATGACATCGACATCATCAACACCGAACTGCTTCTAGCCGACCTAGACACTGTCGAAAAGCGCAACACAAAAGTCGAGCGCGCCGCGAAAGCATCGAGCGATGTCAAGATCAAGGCTGAGCACGCCATGCTGCAGAAACTTCTGACGGCCCTCAATGCTGGGAGGCCCGCCCGTACCGCCGACCTTACTGAAGAAGAAAAGATCCTATCTCGCGAGCTCTTCCTCATCACCGCGAAGCCTCAGCTCTACGTCGCAAACGTCGATGAGTCAGGTCTCATCGAAGGCAACTCTTACACTGCTGCAGTTGAAAAGCGAGCCGAAGAAGAGGGCAGCCAGGTAGTGCGCATCTGCGGTGCCCTCGAATCCGAGATTGCGCAGTTAGAACCCGCTGAGCGCGACGAATTCCTCAAGGATATGGGACTCTCCGAACCCGGTCTCAACCGGCTTATTCACTCCGCCTATCGCCTACTCGACCTCATTACCTACTTCACGGCCGGCGTGCAGGAGGTTCGCGCCTGGACGATCCGCCGCGGCACTAAAGCACCTGGCGCAGCGGGCGTCATTCACTCCGACTTTGAAAAGGGATTTATCAAAGCCGACTGCTACGCCTCCGACGACCTCTTCAAATATGGCAGCGAACAGGCCGTCAAGGAAAAGGGTTTACTCCGTTCTGAAGGCAAAGAATATGTTGTCAAAGATGGCGACATCCTCTTTTTCAAGTTCAATGTTTAACGTGATCATTAGTTGACATCAATGTTGATGTTAGAGCGTTATGTCCAACAAGACCTTCTGAGCACTGGCAGAGCCGCTAGATGCGAAGTTGTAAGTTATTGATTTCTATCGTTGTTTTCTCTATGTCGGTTTTGCAAGATAAACGATGTCGTAATTGTTTGCTTGAGGACGAACACCTTGATTGCCTTCGGCCTCACGCTCTGGTCTTTATACTTGAGGGATATGCCTACGTTCGCGCCGCTTGAAGACCAGCTTGATTTGATCACCAAAGGTGCTGCGGAGATTGTTCCGCTGGAGGCGCTGAAAGAGCGCATCTCCAAATCGATTGCTACTGGAGTACCGATGCGCATCAAGGCGGGATTTGACCCGACTGCTCCAGACCTGCACCTGGGACACACTGTCCTTCTGAGGAAGTTGAAGCACTTTCAGACGCTAGGACACACGGTGATCTTCCTGATCGGCGATTCGACTGCATTGATTGGCGATCCGACCGGGCGTAACGTAACGCGCAAGCCGCTGACGCCTGAGCAGATCGCGGCCAATGCGGAGACCTATAAAGAGCAGGTATTCAAGATTCTCGACCCCGAGAAGACCGAAGTTCGGTACAACTCCGAGTGGCTGGACAAGCTCAGCTACTACGACATGGTGAAGCTGATGGCGCAGTTCACTGTGTCACAGATGCTGGAGCGCGAAGACTTTCATAAGCGCTTCAACGAGGAGCAGCCCATTGCGTTGCATGAGCTTATTTATCCGATTGCGCAGGGCTACGACTCTGTGGCGTTGGAGTGCGATGTGGAGTTGGGTGGGACCGATCAGAAGTTCAACCTGATGCGTGGGCGCGACCTGCAGAAGCACTTCGGGCAGCCGCAGCAGATTGTGCTGATGACCTCGATTATCGAGGGATTGGATGGCGTTCAGAAGATGTCGAAGTCGCTGGGGAATGCGATCGGTGTACATGAACCGGCGGGTGAGATGTATGGAAAGCTGATGTCGATCTCCGATGAGCTGATGTGGAAGTATTGGACGATGCTGACGGATCTGCGAGGCTCTGAGATCGCGCGGATGCAGACGGATGTTGTCGCGGGTGCGCTGCATCCGATGCAGGCGAAGAAAAATCTGGCGTGGACAATTACCCGAGACTTTCATTCGAAGGAAGAGGCGGATGTTGCGGCTGAGGGCTGGACGAAGATGTTTCAGCAGCGCGGGGTGAGCGAAGACGTGCCGGTCGTAAAGATAGATCTGAGAGATGAAGGTCTGTTGGCGATGAAATCGCCGAATGGTGGCATGCTCATTGCGACGTCCGATCCCGAGTTGGGAACGGAGATTCGGCTTGCGAAATTACTTATGGAGGCAGGGCTGGCGACATCGGCGGGAGAAGCTACGCGTAAATTGGCTGAGAATGCCGTGAGCGTGAATGGGGAAAAACTACAGGCTGGAAAAGTTATGAAAACAGTCAGCAGGGAATTTTTGGGTGAGTCGCCTACGCTGCGACTAGGGAAGAAGAGTGTGCGCGTGGAGTGGGTGAGCTAAGTTTGTAAAAGGCTGGAGCCGTGCAGCCGCTGTAGACGGCGTTCCCTGCTAGAGTCAGAAGCGCAAACATTATTGAAGAATCTGCATCTTAGAGGATGTGGGGTCTATGAAGAGTTCGAAGTTCTTTTTGCGGTCGATTGTGACGGCGGGATTTTTGTTGACGGAGTTGCTACCTTCGGGTGCGCAGGGCCTTCCAGAGCCAAAGGAGATCGTCAGAAAAGCGATGCAGGCCGAACTGTCGGCGGATTTGAACGACCACTCGCGGTGGAAATATCGTGATGCACAGAAGGATGGCACAGACACGGTTTCGATTGTGGTGGAGACTGACCACGGATCGGTAAAGCGTTTGATCAGCAAGAATGGGCGGTCGCTAAACGGTTCAGAAATAGGGATTGAGGATGCTCGAGTTCAGACATTTATTCACGACCCCGGTCAGATCGCGAAGCAAAAAAAAGATGGAGTGCAGGACGGCAAGAATGCTGAAGAGCTGTTGAGGATGCTTCCGGAGGCGTTCAGCTGGAGGGTGCAGAGTGAAGATGCGAACAATATGACGCTGCACTTCGAGCCGAATCCGAAGTTTAGCCCGCCGGATATGCAGGGACGGGTGCTGGGGCAGATGGCGGGCGAACTGGTGGTCGATAAAGGGCAGAACCGGATCGTAACAATCAGTGGAAAGTTGACCGAAGATGTAACCATCGGCTGGGGACTTCTGGGACGACTGCGTCAGGGTGGGACCTTTCGCGTAGAGCGCAGAGAAGTTGCACCTGGTTTTTGGCAGATCACAGAGACCCACGTGCACATCGAAGGCAAGGCTCTGTTCTTCAAGAACATTGGACAGCAGCAGGACGAGATCCAGACGGACTTCACGCAGGTGCCGCACGGAGTGACGCTGGAGCAAGCGGCCGAGATGTCGAAGTCGTTCTAGTGAAGGAAAAGAATAGTGGCTGGTTGTATGCTCGGAGACGATGGCACATACCCCCTATCCACAAACTGACCGCGAGTTGATGAGGTTGATTGAGCGCTCGCCCGGCCATCGGGCGGGGTACAAGCAGCTGATCCGTGAACTGGGATTGGGTGGTGGGCGTGAGCGCCGGCTATTGTTAGAGCAACTCGCGCGGATCACGGCGCGGGGAGAGTTGGTGAAGGTTGATAGTGAACAGTGGAGTCTGCCAACGGCTACGCCAGAGAAGACGAAGCGTGGCGGTGTTGAGATGCCGGTGGAGCATCGGGCCACGCGGGATAGATTGCTGGCCGGGCGTCTCGATCTGCATCGGGATGGATATGGATTCGTGCGACCCAATGGGAGCTTGGATCGAAGCGACGACCTCTTTATCCCGCCGAATGAGCTGAATGGTGCAATGCAAGGCGACGAAGTTCTGGTGGATGAAGCGCCTCCGGGACGGGATGGCCGCAGGTCCGGTCGAATTGCCCGGGTGCTGAAACGAAGAAATCCCACAGTAGTAGGGATCTTTCATTACGCGAAGACGCATCGCGGGGGAGGCCCTTGGGAGAGTGCTCCCATGATCAATGGAAACTACGTTACCCCTTTGGATGAGCGGATGACGCAGGCGATTTTGATTCCTGAGGGTGCAGAGATTGCCTCGGTGCCGAAGAAGACGCCGCACCGTGTTCTGGGTGAAGAAGCCGAAGCGCAGCAGTCTCATTGGTCGGAAGAGTTGGATTCGCACAGACCACTCGAAGGGCTTGCTGTGGATGTGGAGATCACCGATTTTCCGACTGTCGGAAGGCCCGCGCGCGGACGGATCATTGAGGTTCTAGGGCCACCCGATGCTTTCGGAGTTGATGTAGAAATCATCATTCGAAAACATCATTTACCGCATGTCTTCCCTGCCAATGTGCTCGCTGAGGCTACGGCGTCTGCAGAACAGACTGTCGCAAGGCTGGAGACGGATGAGGTCAGGCGGCGCAGGGATTTTCGTGGGCTGAACATCGTAACGATTGATGGGGAGACTGCGCGGGACTTCGATGACGCGGTGCTGGTAACGCCGCTGGCGAATGGAAACTGGGAGCTACAGGTTCATATCGCAGATGTCAGTCATTATGTAAGACCAGGGACGGCGCTGGATCTTGAGGCTCGCCTACGGGGGACGTCTGTTTATTTTCCAGATCGTGCTATTCCAATGCTCCCATCTCAGCTTTCAAGCGGGATGTGCAGTCTTCGACCCGATGAGGATCGCCTGGTCCTGAGTTGCGTAATGGAGATCGATGGGCGTGGCGAGGTGTTGGGATACGAGATCTGTGAGGGAATAATTCGCAGCGTCAAACGTATGACCTATACACAGATTCAGGGTGTGATCGATGGCAACGTCGAGACGCGGGCGGAGTTTGCCGAACTGGTCTCGGAGTTCGAACGGATGTATGAGTTGGCGCTCAAGCTGAATGAGAAACGGCATCGCCGCGGATCGATCGACTTCGATCTTCCCGAACCCGTGATTCAATTTGATCCAGATGGAAACATGGAGGCGATCGTACGGTCACAGCGCGGGTGGTCGCACCGATTGATTGAAGAGTTTATGCTGTCGGCGAACGAATGCGTCGCGACCTGGATCGAGTCGCAAAGCGTGGCAAGTGTGTATCGCATTCACGAGGCCCCTGACCCGAAGCGAATTGTTGATTTTGAAGAGACGGCGAGCCAATTCGGCTATTCTCTGGGCTTCAGCAGCCTGCCTGTAAAACGGATTCAAACGAAGGGTGACCGGCGTGATGCGCGCGGGACTAGCAGGCAAGCGAAGACGCACGAGGTGGCGGAGTCAATTCCGGTAACGCCGCAGATGTATCAGAAGTTGACAGTGAAGATAGCAGGAAAGGCGGAGGAGCGAATCCTCTCCTACCTCATGCTACGTTCGTTGAAGCAGGCGCGTTACAGCGAAAAAAACGTGGGGCACTTTGCGCTGGCGAGTCCAAGCTACACTCATTTTACTTCGCCGATCCGGCGCTATCCGGATTTGATTGTGCATCGGTTGCTTAGGGAGCTCATTCGAAGTGGTGCAGATACCGAGGGGGCGGCGATTCTGTCCGACTCTCCTCAACCGTGGGGAGAGAAACGAGCCGGCAAAGGTCACGCGGAGAAGTCTGAACCGCTGGTTTTAGTAGGGCCGATACCGGAGGCTGAGCTCGGTGCGATTGCTGCGGAGTCGAGTCAGTCCGAGCGTCGGGCCGACGATGCGGAGCGTGAGCTGATCGAGTGGAAGAAGATCAAGTTCATGCAGGACCGCGTCGGTGAGGACTTCAACGCAATCATCCTTTCGTGCACGAAGTACGGCTTTTTTGTGGAACTGGACAGTCTTTTCATCGAAGGGCTAGTTCCTCTGACCTCACTGCAAGACGATCGCTACATGTTTCGAGACACTGATAGACAGATCGTCGGAACCCGCAATGGTCATGTATTCAAGATGGGGCAGCGGGTGCACGTGCTGCTGGATCGCATCGATCGTCAGCAGCGGCGGCTGCAGTTCGCTCTGCTGCCGGCAGAAGGGGAGTTCGCTCCGCGACCGCCTCGTAAATCGAAGACCACTGCCAGTGCGAGTGCAGAACGGACTCACTCGAGCCCTAACCGTTCGGGGAAGAAGGGTAGGACGAAGTCGAAGGCTCGGGAGCGAAATAAAAAATCAAAAGGTAAACGGCATTAGATGCCCGGCTTCGCAAATCAAGGTCGGAAGCTGGTTTCGGCGATCTTTAGCCCGCCAACTTCAACAAGCCCGTAAGGAGCAGGAGAACGGATACGACTAGCACTGCAACCTTATGCTGTAAAGAAGATCCCAACGTACGCGGTCGTCGAGCCAACCGTCGTAGGGACTCGCGGCGTTCATCTTCGCTATTCGTCTATTGATCGGCACGAGCAGTGTTACGGTGAAGATGATGGTTGCGGCCCAGAGAGATGCGGCATACGCAATGAGCCTCCCGGAGCCATGTGAAATCGGGCGATGCTCGAATGCTGCCCCGATGAGGAGCAGGAGTGCGATGCCGTACCAGAATGGCATCGCCTTCCCCAGTCCTGCTGCCATCGGAGCTGCAGCTTCAGCGTGCGTTCTGCTACTCAGTCTTCCCAATTGAGGATGGACAAAAGCTGCGATCGCGAACTCATTGCCTGCCATCATTGCTGTTGCGGCTGCCGTCACTATGTCGTAAGCGATAGTCATGGAGTTGTTGGATGCTGCGCAATAATTCGTACGGCATCGTAAAATAAAAGTTCCAAAGGAGTTTAGAGAATGGCACACATGGTGTTCGACACGAGATTCAAGACTGAGATGGAAGGACTGGATGAGCCGCCGTTCGATTCGGACTTTGGCCAGAAGATCTTCAAGAACGTCTCGAAAAAGTCGTGGGGTGAATGGGTAGAGAGACAGAAGATGCTTTTGAACGAGTACCGCCTGCAGCCGTGGACACGCGAGGCGCAGGAATTTCTGGTCGAACAGATGAACGAGTTCTTTTTTGGCGAGGGTGGTTCCTTGCCGAAGGAGTTTGTGGCACCGACGACCTAACCGGACCGCGACATGGCCTGACCGCAAAACCGGGCCGGTCGTGTACACTTAGAACTGCAGCATACCCCCGCCGTCACCCGCCTGGGCTGACGTGCAAACCATAGTCGGGACGTGGCTCAGCCTGGTAGAGCGCACCCTTGGGGTGGGTGAGGTCGCTAGTTCGAATCTAGTCGTCCCGACCATTACTTCCAATTACTTAGAGAACGTCAATACCTTCGTGGGTCCAAGTCTGGGTCCATAAAGGTCCAATAGCGCTATTGGACCTTTTATTAGGATGTCGGCAACTCTTTGAACTTGGCGACGAAGAGCGCGACGATGGCATCCTGAGCCTGGCGTTTGTCCGCCGTTACTGCCTTGGCGTACGTTCCCATCGTCATGACCGGCGAAGCATGGCGCAGTAGTTCTTGCGTTGTCTTTACCGATGCGCCAGACGATTGAAGGAGTGTGGCAAGGGTACGTCGGAAGCTATGCCAGCCAATTCTCTTTGTGATCCCCGCTCGCTCCGCAGCAGGTAAGACGTGCCTTTTTAGGACTGCATCCGGCCAGAACGGTTTCTTCCCCAGAGCTGACGGGCTCGCGAAGACCCAGTCAGAATCACTGGCGTAGGTGGTTTGCTTCCGCCACTGCCGTAGAGAGGATGCAAGCTCAGAAGACATGGGGATAGGGCGCCGAGACGCGAGGGTCTTCGGTGGCCCTTCGACTTGGTCCACAACCGACCTTACGATCCTTATCTCAGCCTCCTCGAACGAAATATCCTCCCACTTAAGACCAAACAACTCTCCTCGACGCAACCCCGTTACTGCTCCGAGGAGGACCAGCATGCGAAATGGATCGCGCAATTCTTCCAGCAAAACCGCGATCTCGACAGGTGTCAGTACAATCTCTTCCTTCACGGGCAAACCGCTCTGTCGAACGAGCCTAATCGGATTGAAGTCAGCCCATCCGTAGCGCATCGCATGCTGAAAGATAATGCTCATTACTCCCTTCGTCTTAGCCTTTGTCCCGGGAGCTCCTGAGAGCCCACTGAGCCACTTTTCTACTGGTATCGGCTTAACATCTTGAAGGCGTGACTTCCCCCATTTGGGGGAAATCATACTTTTCAGCTGATGTAAGTAGACGTCCTTCGTTCGGGCTGTCTTGCTATTACTGCTATTGAGCTCAGTCAACTTGTAATGTTCGATGAGTTCGTCGACTGTCAGCTGTGCGGAACTGGAAGAGGTAGCTTCGGTATTTATATCCAGGCGTAGACCGTTTACAGCCCGCATGGCCGCCGCTTTCGACGGATACTCTAACTTCGTACCGACAACTTTTTTATGCCTAATGCTTTTGCCATCGTGGCCTAACTCTCTCCAACGATATGCCCACACATCCTGTCCAGTCTTTCGCTTCTCAAGTATCAAAGAGCCCTGCTGGTAGCGCGTTCGTCTCAAATTTACTGGTTTCATTTAGTTCACCCGCTGCTTCTGAATTGCGTATCCAGCGGTGCACCATGCGTCCAGTTCGGACGCACGGAACATTACCTTTCGGCCAAGCCGCAAATGTGGAAGTTTGCCTTCCCGAGCCCAACGCAGCAGAGTTACCGGATGAAGGTTAAGTAGTACCGCTGCTTCGGAGGTAGAGAGCAGTGGTTCAAATGAGTTGAATCTGTCGTTATATGAAGCTTGAAGAGCCATTGTGTCTGTGTTCATTTAGTTCTTTCAGTTCGGTGTGTTCCGGGTGAAGTTGTAGAAGCTGGCTATTGTCGTGTCCAATCTGAAGGTAGAGCTCAGAAGACCCAAGCGGTAGGTATCGAAGGGACAATGTACCTTCGGCGTGCATGGTCTCCCTAGACAGACGATGGACGATAAACTTCCATCGCTGCGAAGTAGCCCTGCGCGATCTTCTCCTCCCGAATTTTGAAATAGCCAAGAGTAGTGTTGAAGTCGTTATGCCCCATGAGGTCCTTCAGGTGCATGGGATCGCAATCGGCGTTGGCAAGACGGGTAGCGTACTGGTGCCTTAGTTGGTGGGCGTGGATGTGCTGAAGTCCAAGCTTGCTGCACCAGGAGGCTAACGTGAACTGGATCGCCCGAGCCGACATCCTTTGCTTCCGCTCACTAACGAATAAGGCAGGGTTCTCATCCACCCGGGTCTGAAGGTACTTCGCATAGAGAGGTAGGGTGTGTGGATCTACGTAGAACCGTCGGAGCTTCGACCCCTTCCCCACGACCTGACCACTGCCCGACACGCTTTGGGAGCCTTGAGCGCTGACCCGAAGGTCAAAGCTAATGCTGTCCTTGTTCAGGGACCGAAGTTCTGTGAGCCTCAACCCGGTGGACAGGTACATCGCGAACAGCGTTTTATCTCGAAGCACTGTAATGCCCGACAGAAGTTGGCTGAGGACAGCCTCGTCCACGGCTTTGCAACTGCGGTTGTTGTGCCGCTTGCGCCTCATTTCCTTGATAGGATTCCGAAGCTCCGGAAAGGAAGTCGCTCGAACGAAGTCGAGGAAGCTGGAGAGTACTGCGAGACGGCGAGCTATCGTCGCGTCACTTAGACCTTCAGTGCTCAGCCGGCCTGCGCTACTGTGTTTGAGCGACTCGACGAAGGCTGCGACGAGGGGCCTGTCCACGTCGCTCACTGAATACTTTCCATTGTCGACCATGAACCGATCGAAGATAGCAAGATCGCTCGCGTAGGCGCGGACCGTTGTAGGGCTGAAGTTCTTCTCATTCTCGATGCAACTCAGGTATGGCTGGATGTCCATAGAACCCTCTTCGTACTGCTCTGATTGCTTGTGTTTTGTAACGTGGCGTGAAATTCAATTTTCACGCCACGTTCGATTTCAGGAGTTCGCTATTCTGTGTCAACCCGTGCGAGATATTCCTCAAGGGTGAGGCATAAAGGCTCCGAAGACAGCTTCGTCGATGCCTCATACCTCGTCATTGCTTCCTCGTATCCTCGCCGCGCATCTTCTGTATCGACCTTGGCGTAACCCACCATTGCAGTAAACGTCGTCCAGCCGCCGGCTCCCATGATGGTCGCGTAATCGGCCCCTCCCTTTGAAAGCCGGGAGGCCATCGTATGTCGCATACGATGAACAGACCAAGCGTCCATACCTTCCTCATGCTGTTGTTTGCCGAGCCAAGACTTGCAAAGAACCTTCACGAACTCCAAGTGCATCGTGAGGCCACTGTACGGATTGTTCTGGGAATTATGAAATAGGTGATCGTGGCCGCAGTTCGAATTGCGATCCTTGAGCCACGTTGAGATGAGAGACTTCGCTTTCTCTCCGAAACGCGCAGTGCGCTCCCGGTTGCGTTTGTTGGGAAGCCGAACGAAAACCTCCTGATGGTCAAGGTCGAGATCGCCCAAACGGATGTTGGCCAATTCTCCACGCCGCATCCCGGATTCTTCCGCGATGGCGGCCGCCGCCCGGAGCCGGCTGTTTCCGCGCAGATCCAGGAGCGACCAAATGTAGACGAGCTCCTTCTCGCTGTAGGGCCGTGGTTCGCGGTGGGGTTGACGCACCCGATGAATAGAACTCACAACAGGGTTCGCCGCCTTCCTCATTCCGGTTCCTAACTGCCAGTCGAAGAACATTTTGATATGGCAAACTCCGGCAAGCAAGTTCGGGCTGCCAGCCTCACGGCCCCACTTGGCGAAGTTGGAGATGGTCAAGGGATTGACCTCCTCCAACGAGTCGATGCCAGTCTTGTCTGCGAATTCTAGGAAGGTGGTGACCGCGTAGGTGTGAGTTCGGATCGATCCTCCGCGGTAACGATCAACGACGGCGGTCTCGAGATATAGGTCGAGAAGAGGCCGATGCCGCCCCGACTTGGCAAGGTTCTTCTCGTAGCGAGCCTTCCCGGCGCAGATCCGGCTGCAATACTTTCGCAGCCCCTTTCCATCGTTACGTACGCCTGTGCCTTGCTTACCACATGACTCACATTTGAAGACTACCTCGGCACCACGCAAGCTGTAGTAGCGGTTTTGCCTACAGACCAAGGAGCAGACGAAAAACCTGGTCCCCTTACCGTAGACGCCTTCTGGAATGTAATTTCCGCAGCCGTCCGCAGCACACGGAATGGTATTTGGTTCCACATAACGGCCCCCAGGAACAATCCTGGCCGCTACTTTGCAAGCCGGCTTCGAGCAAAAGAAATGAGAGTGTCCTTTCCACGAGTCGATATGTGACTGTAATAAATCTCCGCAGCATTCACAGGCGCGCGGTCCTGCGATACGAACATTGTGATTGTTGTGGATCATTGCACCCTCCGAGAAACTGTTGCTTTGTACGTCTGAATCAGGCCATCGACATCTCGCGAGTCGAATCGCACTTGACCGCAAATGGTGAGTGGTCGCAGCTGGCGCGTGTTGACCAGCCAATCGATCTGCTCCTGTGAAAGCTGAAGCAGTGAGGACAGTTCTGTGCCGACATAGAGTCGGCGCTCTTGCGGTGTTGACATGGCCATCTCCCGGTGCACCGTTGCTTCGCGAGGTCAGGGGGGTACCGCGGTCCGCTCGATGCGTGACGCAGCCGGTCAACCCTTTTGTCTTGCTTAAACGGTGTCTTATAGGAGGGGAGTGCCAAAGCGAGTCCGCAATCAGGGTGCGCGACGGTTGTCAGTGAGCCTTCCCCGTTCCTGACGCTAAGGTGCATCGAGGAAGGGGTTTTACCAAAGGATGTGCTTCCCTATTGGCCTTTCGAGATCGGCTTTGCCGTTTTCAACTCGGATGCTGATTGTATTCAGCCCCGATCTTTCGGTCGACAGCGGTCGAATTCTCTGACCACATCTTCTGTGTGTCATACAGCTCAGGTTTGTAAACCTGGCGAATATCGATTTCGATCGAAGGAAGGACCCCGAGCCGCCACGATCGCTTGCGAACCAGTGCAAGGCGTTTCACCACGTCAGCACAGAAGATACGATCGCTAGGTCGGATAGCTTGCCAAAAACGAAGGAGTAGGACTGCTTCATCGCGGTCATCGAACAGCCTTTCCGTTATGCGCTCGTGATCGCAGAAAAGAGCGGCAATTCTGGAAATTCTTGGACTATCGGCAATGCTAGGCGCGGATTTCCTGGATGCCGTTCTGACGATTTGGAGGGCGAGGACAACATTTCGTTTTGATTTCGTCGGTTCAAAAAGCATATGGACTCCAAATGGAAAGGCGGCCAAATGGCCGCCTCGGGTAGTGATGCGTGAGTGTTGATCGGCTTTGAACTGACCGGATCCGATTTGAGATGGTATTTGGGTCAGGAAATAAATCTGGATAGATTCCTGAGGGAATCTGTTAAAGCCGAACCGAAATAACTTTTTGACTCCGGAACCTTAGGATTACTCCTTTGGCAAGACGGCGGTTCAACTGGTATAAGCGTCAACGGTCGAAGATTCCCAGTGGAATCTGTTAGAGCAAAGACCACCACGATCCGACATCGTGTGGGCATAAACTTTAATTATGGCTGGAGATGAACTTGGTACCGATTTGTACCTCGCACTGCGGGGAACTTGGCTTCGCTTCCTTCCGGACTCGCTAACAAAAGAGGATCCAGATCTTCTCATGCGATTAATTAGGCTTGCCGAGCCGAGCGAAGGGATCTCTCAGTCGGCTATGAGAAAGGCGCTCAATCTCAATCAGTCCAAGATGAGCAAACTCAAAGACAAGCTTCTGGCTGCTAACTGGGTTAAAGTCTGGAAGCCTGTTTCAAATCCGCGGCTACTTTTGATGAGTTCGACGATAGAGGCAAAGTCGTCGATGTCGGTCATAAGGAGTGAAATGCTGTCTTTGTGTGCAGTGACATCGCGGCGTGGGTTCCGGCAAGACCGAAACGGCGCCAAATGGACAGGCCGCTGCTGAATGCAAGAGCCAATCGCAGGAAGTAGTCGGCTCTAGACTTTTACAAGTCAGCATGTGAGTTACCCAGATTCCCACAAGACTACTTGTCCGTAATGCACCCGAAAATGGATGTACACTGGCTACACTTTGGATGCTACCGAGGGATACAGGGTGAAGGAATCTGGTTTAAGAATTAGGGTCGAAGGCCAGCTTAGAGAAGATTTCCTGCGTGTTTGCAAGAAGGAGGATCTGACTGCCGCTCAGGTTCTAAGGGCATTCATGCGGACTTACGTCGAACGACGGATGCGGGGACAACAGGTTGATCTCTTTTCTGAAACAGAGATGAATGTACTCAAATTCGGGCAGGGCAAATGAAGACGTCACTAGCAATTCTTGAAGAGCGCAATGAGTACCTGGACTACCTGGACTCCATAGCCATCCCTTCCCGCGGGAATGGACTTGGATACGTATCAGTCTTCTGCGGTGGTGGAGGCTTGGACCTTGGATTCGCTTCAGCAGGATTTAAGCCGCTATTCTCGTCTGATCTGATTCCCGCTTATTGCAACACTGTTCACGAGAACTTGGGCAAGCATATCGTCGAGCCCCATGATATCTCGGAACTTTCTGGCAAGACCGTAACTGATAGGTTGGGTGTTGCCGTTGACATGGTTATTGGCGGACCTCCATGTCAGTCCTTTAGCATTCTCGGAAGTCGCAAATCGACCGACGATCCACGGGGACAATTGGTGTACGAATATGCCCGGTTCATTCGTGAAATTAAGCCGAAGGCGTTCCTCTTTGAGAATGTGCCAGGTATCCTGACCATCAACAAGGGCAAGGATTGGAAGGAAATGCTCTCTGTTTTTGAGCAAGAAACGGGATATCACCTTATCTCGACTAAGTTGAATGCAGTGTGGTTCGGTGTCCCGCAATATCGTCAACGAATTATCCTGCTTGGATTCCGACGCAAGCTAGATCGCGATCGTTTTCAATGGCCTAAGCGCACGCATTCGGAATCCTTCGAACAGCCAGAGCTGGGCCTACTCCTGCCTCGAAAGTCGGAACTCGCGTTTGAGGATCTTGTAGACCTCCCGAATCACATCATTCGAGAGCACTGTGATCGAGTCGCATCCAGATATAGTCAGATCCCTTGTGGCGGCAGGGATCGAAAGGACCATACGGATCGTATTCACCCGGAGCGCCCCTCTGGGACGGTGCTCGTCGGATCGGGTGCTGGCGGTGGTCGTCCTTTTATTCATCCTTTTGAGCACCGGCACATCACAGTTCGAGAAGCCGCACGGCTTCAATCATTCCCCGATTGGTGGGAGTTCTCGGGAGGACCCACGGCGGCATATCGTCAGGTCGGTAACGCTGTTCCTCCAATTATGGCTCGGGCAGTCGCCAAGGAAATAGCAAAGGCGATCCAGGGATGACGAGAGTGCTAGTTCGTCCGCTGCCATACCCAGGCCATTCTTGGGGCATGGCGCAGCATATGGCGGGCCTGAATCCCGAGACTCTGTATAACTTCCTAAAATGTGCGGTCCCATTCGAGGGGACCCGTAATTACGCAGAGAAGATCACAGAATTGATGATCAAGTCCAACGTGCTTACGAACAATCTGCGGAACGAAAAAGCTGACGCGTGGAGAGACTATCAGCAGCTTCTTGCCGAACTCGGTCTAATCTATTCGACTTTGATACACAAGACACTCACTCTTACAGAGCTCGCCCACATGTTTCTGGCCGGCGAAATCGGTTTCTCCGAATTGATCGGTATCCAGGCACTGCGTTATCAATATCCTAACGGCCAGAAATCGACCATCCAGGCGAGACTTAGCCGTCAACTTTCCGATGCGCAGGTTAAGAGACCTAAGACGCTGACAGAGCTTCAGTCTGCATCTGGCGTTCTCCTCAAGCCAGGGCTCTTGGTCCTCAAAGTCCTGATTGAGTTGCTCGAGAGCCATCACCAACCAGCACTGTCTATATCGGAATGTCTAGCATTTTTGATTCCCTGCAAGGTCAATGCAGAATGGGATATGGCAGTTTCTGAAGTCATCTCTCACCGAAGGACTGGCGGAGAGATCAGCGAAGTGAACGAACACTCGAGGAGAAACCTGCAAGACTGGTTCAAACTTCTTGGCGCGTCTGACTTCTTCGTTGCTAATGATGATGAACACATTGCACTAAGCTCTTTTGCGATCGAAAACATGGACCTAGTCCGGTCCTATTGCGCATCTCAAGAAGACCTCTCCACCTTTTGGATTCCGACAAGTTTTGATATAAGTGGCCGTTTAACTTGGTTTGACCGGTTTGGACATCTCCCCCTCGACGCACAGGGAGCATTACGCAGAGACTTGGACGCGCAACCTAAGTATGTGGAGCAGAACTACGTTGCGGGTCTGGACGATGATGTCGAGGAAGAGGTCCGGCCATCTGGCGGACTTGCTATGAATCTTAGCCCAATAGACTTGGACTACCTTGAGCGAGAAACCACTTTCCAGTCTAGTCAGGACGTTGAAACGCTACTCGCGAACATTCGGAGAGGATTTCAAAAGCGCCACGCGAAGACCCTCCTTCACGACCGTGTTGTTAAGAGTTTGGCTGAAAGGTTCATAGCACAGGGTGCCACCGTGGAGTCTGACCCTGACTCGATCGATCTCTTTGCTCTTTGGCCAACTGGAGAGACAGCAATCTTCGAAGTGAAGACGGTCACGCAAAGGAACCTCCAGCAGAGAATGAGAACTGCGATCGGACAAGTTGCAGAGTACGCCTACAGACGCAAGTGTTCGACTGGCAGCCTATCGGACAGCGTAATCGTCGTGAATGCTGAACTTGATCAAAACGCTTGGCAACCCGCATTCCTCTCGGAGTACCTTAAGATCGGATTGATTTGCACAGCGCCGAAGTCCTACAGTGCCTTCGCTCCGCAGCAAGCGCGATCAAAGGCCTATTGGTCATAGCAGGAATTATTCGGTGAAACTGACACCCGAATCCCGATCGAAGATCATGAGTGCGATCCGTTCACGCGGCAACGCGAGTACGGAGCTTCGATTCGCAAACCTATTACGCGTTGCGCACATCACGGGCTGGAGACGTCACCAAAACCTTCCTGGACGCCCAGACTTTGCGTTTCGTCGGGAGAAGATTGCCATCTTTATTGACGGGTGCTTTTGGCACGCGTGTCCTCGATGCGCAAAAGTGCCGCGGCAGAATCAGGACTATTGGGGACCGAAGCTTGCGCGCAACAAAGAAAGGGACCTACGCGTGACTGCTGAACTAGGTGCTAGTGGTTGGACTGTGCTAAGAGTCTGGGAACACCAACTCAAAACACCAGCAAGTGTGTTGCAACGCATTGATCGGGCGCTGAAGAAGCCGCTATCGAGCTCCCGACAGCTGTAAATCTTTCTATGCTGGTTGCCCGTTTACGTCGCGGCTAGAGTGCAGCAGCGTGGGTCCATTTGAAGGTCCAATACGGGTCCAATAAGCGCTTCGGAGGGTTGTTTGCCGTTCTTCAGCGCTTTCGTTTACACCGGCAAGTTGCTGAAAATGCATGGCAATTGAGGATTGGGGTGGGTGAGGTCGCTAGTTCGAATCTAGTCGTCCCGACCAATATTTTACCTCTGTTTTGAGCAGCTTAGAGTAGAACCCATTCTTCTATTTCGAACTCGCACATGTGCGAGTCTTGCTAATGCGTCAGCCTTGCAGGAAAGCTCGGTGAGTGCCCGTCGATTTACTAACAACTGAGATCTAGTAGTACTCCACAAGCCATCAAGGAATGATGGTCCTAATAAATGACTAGGCAGCGCAGCGGTTTCTCGATACTATCGGAACGCTTCCGATAAAACAGAGCAGCACGGGGCTTTAAGTTCTTTGTCTCCGCTGGTCGTTCTACGGAACGATCTTTGTTTTTCTGGAGAACTTGTGCGCCCTGGTATTTTGTTCCTGGTTGGATCCACTCTTACTCTTTCTTTGCTTGCCGGTTGCAGTGGCGGCAGTTCTCCTGCTTCTACTACCGCTCCCACTCCTCCTGTCGCCCCTGCGAACAATCCGGCTCCGACGATCACATCCATCTCTCCCGGGGGAGTTCTAGCAGGCTCCGCTTCGCAGACTCTCGTCGTTACCGGGACCGGATATATCTCCTCAACGGCCGCAACTCTGAATGGTGCGGCTCTGCAGACGACCTATGTTGGCGGAACGAGCCTGCGCGTGGTGGTTCCTGCGTCTGCGCTCTCAGCCGGGCAGGTGGCGAATCTCGTGGTTTCCAATCCGTCGCCGGGAGGGGGCAATTCTGCCCCGTCAAACTTCTCGATTATGAGTCCGACGCCAGTGCTGACCGGACTTACGCCCGTTAGTGTTCCCCAGGGCGTTCCAGCAACTATTATTGTTAATGGACGTGGATTTGAGGCGAACTCCGTTGTGATTTATAACGGCATGGCGCGACCGACGACCTTCGTCAACGGAACAACACTTCAGGTCTCGCTTACCGCAGCCGACCTTCAGAGTTTTGGCTCAGGGCAGATCTCAGTCAATAATCCAGGTCCCGGAGGCAGTAACACGACGCCAACGGAGCTGGTGATAGCGGCATCTGTCCCCACCATCCTTTCGGTCAGCCCGTCGAGTGTCGCGGTCAACACCTCTTCCAGTGTGCCGGTCTCGATCAGTATCTACGGAAGCGGCTTTGCGGCGAACGCGACAGTACAAGCAAACGGCACTTTTGTTCCTGTCACCAGCCAAAATGGAACGAACATCACCGTCTCCGTGCCATCCACTTTCTTTGCGACTGCAGGCTCCATTCAGTTCGTGGTAAGCAATCCCGGCACGCCGGTTGTTCAGTCAAACGCCGCAACGGTCTCAGTTGTTACGCCGACGCTGAGTTTCAGCATCTCGCCTAACTATGCAACGGCCGGTAGTCCGGACACCACAATCATTGTTTCGGGGAGCGGCTTCTTCGCGGACTCGGTCGTGATGTGGAACAACACCGCTCTGGCCACGACTTATGTTAGCGCCACTCAGTTGACTGCAGTTATTCCCGCCTCCTTGCTTTCAGGCTTCGTGCAGGCGAACATTCAGGTTTCCACTCCAGAGACCCCGGGGCAGATGCTACCCCCACAACCTTTTACTACTTTCCTCGCGCTGCCGATCAATGACATCGTCTATAACGCGGTGGATGGACTCATCTACGCATCAATTGCGGGTTCTGCAGGTGAAGGTCTCGGCAACACGATCGCCGAGATAAATCCCACCTCAGGCGTTATCGTGAAGACCATCTTCGTCGGCAGCGAGCCTACCCGCATGGCTCTCTCCAGCGACGGGACTCAACTCTTCGTTGGTCTGAATGGTGCAGGCGCGGTTCGTCAGGTCAATATGACCACCGGTACTGCTGGCATCCAGTTTTCGCTAGGCGGCGGACCAGGTGTCTACAATCCTCCATACACGGCGCAGGGCCTCGCGGTGCTTCCTGGGCAGCCCAACTCTGTCGCAGTCTATGGAAGTAATGGGATTGTGACGATCTTTGACTCCGGTGTGGCCAGAGGCAAGACCAGCACAGGCCTGAGCGTCTACTTCGACCAGAATTCAGGCAGCCTTTCCTTTGGGAGCTCTGCCTCGACTCTCTATCTCAACTCGCAATCGACGAGCGCCAACCTTTACGCACTCAACATCGACGCAACCGGCGTAACGGGCGCGACGCCTCTCGGAAACGGAGGAGGCAACTCGATCCAGTACGACAACAACCGGCTTTATATTTCTTCCGGAGCCGTGTTGAGCGCCAGTACAGGCTCTCAGCTTGGTCAGTTTTCCACGGCATCGACTAGTGGTAGTCCCAGCACACCGGTCGCTGCAGTCGGGCCTATTGTTTCAGATTCGACGCTTGGGCGAGCGTGGGTGGTTCCTTCTTCGCTTTCGTATCTGACGAACGCTAACCAGATCGTCGCCTTCGATGAGACTACCTTCAACCCGGTCGGCAGCATCCCGATCACAGGCGTTGGCGCTAACCTTTCGAATACTTATAACAACAACGTCCCCGCTGATCTAATCCGTTGGGGTCAAAACGGCCTAGCCTACCGAACTGCCTCACAGCTCTATGTGTTGCAAAGTTCTATCGTGAAGGACATCACTACTTCTCCGGCTGATTTGTCGGTCAGCATTCAGGCGCCGGCAACCGCAACGACAGGCACAGCATCCAGCTACATCGTGCAGGTAGCGAATCTGGGCCAGAACTCGGCGGCCGGAGTTACTCTCACAACCGTGCTGCCTGCCTCAGTGATCGGTGGAACCTATACCTCATCACAAGGCGCCTGCAGCGGAGGCGGAGTTCTTTACTGCAGTCTCGGAGCGATCGCAAACGGCGGTTCGGCTAGCGTCACCATTTCCATAACTCCAACGGTAGCCGGTTCGCTCACGATGACGGGGTCTGCGTCTTCGGTCAGCTTCGATCCGATTTCTTCCAACAATCAAGCCAATGCAAACACTATGGTGACTGGTAACGTATTCAACGCGGCGCCCAACGTCACACAGATTTCGCCGTCTTTGATTCAGGCAGGCAGTTCAACGACAACGTTGACTGTCGACGGTACTGGCTTCACCTCCGGCTCCAGCATTTTATGGAATGGGCAAACGCTGCCTACGACTTTTGTCAGCGCGGGTCAGATGACCGCCATGGTTGACTCCTCGCTGATCCAGAACCTCGGCTGGGCGCAGGTCTCGGTCACTACCCCCACGCCTGGTGGAGGACAGTCCGCCGGCCTCCCTCTGCATATTTACCAACTGCTGAATGTCCCTGCAAACGTCATCAGCTTCGATCCTTTCACGCGAAAGATCTATGCTGTTCTGCCAAGTTCCTCGACCGCCATCACAGGCAACAGTCTGGTTGCCATCGACCCAACTACTGGGAGCGTAGGGACTACGATTCAGGTAGGCAGTGAGCCGAACCTGCTCTCTGAGACCAGCGATGGCAAGTACCTCTTCATCGGTCTTAGCGGAGCCAAGAGTCTGGGTCGGTTCAATCTCCTTAATCAAACCATGGATGTTACAGTTCCTATTCTCTCCACGGAGTTTGGTAACAGTGGTGACGTCGCTGCGACGAGCATTGCTGCAGTGCCTGGCACGGATTCGAGCGTGGCCGTCGAGTTCAACTCGTTCTACGGTATTGGCATCTACGATATCTCCGGCAGTACGGGTGCCTTCCGCAGCAAGATCTCCCAACCCTACAGCGGCGATAATCCGGTCTTCGTGGACGCCACCCACTTCTATGCCTACGATAGCTACACCAGTGGCGCAGAGTTTTATCGATACAGCGTCGATTCAACCGGGGTATCGCTGATCGATGGCACTACACTGAATGGCTTTGGCGGCTTTGGGGGCCAGTTTGCAGTAGACGGCGGCCTGGTCTTTGGATCGGCCGGAGGCATTGTCAATCCCAGCACAACACCACCTTCCCAGGTGGCCGTTCTACCTCTGGGAAATGGTGAGTCCTCGATCAGTCTCGTCGGAGGCGGGGTCGTGCCCTATCAGGCTGAGTCCAAGGCCTTCGTTATCGGCGTCAACGACGCGGGTACAGCTGCCTATTACCTGGAGCGGTTTGATACTCAGCACTTCACGCAGGAGCAGCAGATACAACTGCCCGGGGGCACCGTCTCGGCTCTGCCAGGGATCCGCTTTGGGCAGGATGGACTGGCTTATGTGATTCCGAGTACGCAAACCTCGAACACGCCGCAGATCTTTCTGATGCGTGGGCCGTTCGTGGTTCCTGCAGAAGCGACAAGCAACCCTGCACCGACACTCAGCAGCACTGATCACTCGACGATAGCAGTGGGCAGCGGCAATCTTTACATCACCGTTACAGGAACCGGCTTCCTGCCCGGGGCAACGGTGCTTTGGAATGGATCTCCGCGAACCACCACGTTTGTTGACAATGCGCATCTGCAGGTGGCGATCGCGGCAGCCGATCTCGCCAGCGCACAAACTATCACTCTCGCTAGTCAGAACCCGGGCTCCGGGAATTCCAACAATCTCACCGTTACCATCCAATAAAGAAAGCGACCCAAGCGAGAGGGACAACCGAAAGCTCGGTTGTCCCTCCTTTGGCGATAGTAGGTCCGGGAATGTTAGGGTGTGGAAGCTAAAAAGTTCGAAAATCGTCTACAAGGGCCGACCATTCATTTGCCCCTCTGTTTTGAGCAGCTTACAGTAGAACCCATTCTTTCTATTTCGAACTCTACACGAGCGACTCTCGTTGCGTTCGCGTTGGAGGAAAGCCTATCGGTGAGTGCCTCGGCGATTATGCGCTCATTGAGAAGGCCGTAACGAGTCAAATTGGCAACAATCAAACTTGTCCAATAAGCTGGTTCTCGGCCGAGTGGATACATTGCACGTGGCTCATCTGGAATCCAGAAGATGATAGTTAGAACCTTCGAGATCGTAAGATTTACCGCAGGTGGCCAGAGGGAGTGAGTCCGCCCGAAAACCTGAGGTCCAAAACTTACTGTCGGAGACGTTTGTTACCTGCCAGGATCGCCATCGTCTTTTCGCGACCGAATACGTACCGTGCTCCCAAATCCAGCGTTGTCCACGAGGGCATGTGATAGCTGTTGATGTCATCGAATGGGGCGGACCCGTTTTGAATCAAGTTGCAAATGAGCATCAGGTTTTTGACGTGAAAAACCTCCCAACTCAAGTCTGACGCGCTCCGCTGCGCTCGGCACTGAAGAGACACTTTTCCCCTCCGTATCCGGAATGCCAGTAGAGCGCTGCCTGGAGTTGATGAAGCTCACGGAGAGTATCGCGTGAAGGCTGGGAACGACATCTCCCGTAAAACTGATCTCTATCCCTTCATCTACCTCGCGCCCATTCTGTGTGAAAGTTGGCGATCGGTAACGGCGCTCACCACGCCGTAGGCTTCGCTGATGCGGTAAAAGGCGATCGTTCCAGCCCATCTGCCAAAATGAACTTTCGTCCTGCTTCAACCTGATTGCTGATGGCTGGCGGAAATACCTGCCCGGCATTCTTTGTCTCGGGAGGAGCAACGGCTCCAGGCTCCAGCGCCTGGATGAAATTGCCATAGAGCGAAATATTCGGGTGTTACCTGAAACAGCGACGCAGCCGCATGGGTGAACGCACTCTTAAGATAGAGACTTGGTGACGGCATGTTATCGAGAAAATTGTCTTGCAGCCTGACAGTCGATCTGCGGAAGCCACCTGTCACTAACAGTTTGTCACGTACCATGCCGATGGTATCGCCGAGATACCAACCCTTGGTGCTATGGTTGTCTCTCAAGACTATAGGCGGCGATTCGGGAAGAATGATGTTACGAGCATTCGGGCGATATTGCGTGTAGAGATTGTAAGGTTGGGATGGACCGAGGTCATTGGTTTCTTGGTAGCTTCCTGTTTGCTGCATACGGTTCCATCCGGCGACAACAGAATGAGTGAGAGAACCAGTCCTGAACTTGCCACGAACGCCGACATCATTACTGTAGTTTTCCTGGGTGTAAACCTGACTGTATTGCTCGCAGAGAAGTGTTCCCGAGTAGTCCAGAAGTATGACCGGGCAATAGGCTGGAACGCCGCCGAATGAGTAAGAGAAACCCGAGCCCGTTGACACTGTCCAACTCGGCGAGAGGTTGATATCCGCACGTCCCCGAACCCTGCGAGTCTGGTTGTGTGCGCCAGAGATTGGAGTATTTTTCATTGGGCGCATCTTCACTGCGCGTGTAAATCAGCGACTTCTCCTGGGGCCAGGCAAGCAATTGGCCGAGGGCCGGATTCGAGATCAAGCGATCTGTTCGTCCGCTTGCAAGATCAAAGATCTCGATCGTTGCAGTGTCTCTACCCCACAGATGAATGGTTCTCCTGACGTACGCGACTCGCCTGCTGTCTGGCGACCAGGCAACAGGACTTAGGTATTGCTCGTCGGATTCGTCAGCGCCGACGATTTTGTGAGGCGCTTCGCCGTCTGAACTCATCAACCACAGTTCACTTCGACCGAGCCCGGCTTGAAGGAAAGCTATCTGTGAACCGTCCGGAGAAACCCGGGCAAATGAGCCAGCGCCATTCAGTTTTATCGGCGTTCCACCCATCGTGGATACTCGCCAGAGGCTACTTGTATTTCTTGTGCCTTCGGTGCAAGAGGAGACAACAAGATGCACGCTGTCCGGAAACCAGCCTTCGATATGAGCAAGGGGGGAGTCTTCTGGAAACGAGAGCTTATGCGTTTCTCCACCTTCGACCTGCCGCAAATACATTCCGGATTTGTCGGTGAATGCGAGGTATTTTCCATCAGGTGAGATGGCGGAGCTTGTGACAGGCATGCTGGCGGTGACGTATGTAAGCAGCACCCAACTCGCCGCGTTGGTACCCGCTTCCGATTTAGCCCAAAGCGGGACCGCTCAAGTCACGGTGACGAATCCAGCGCCTGGTGGTGGGACCTCCTCTACTCAGGTCTTCACCATCATGGCAGCGATCCCTCAATTTACCTCTTCAGCTACGTCGGTGGATTTTGGCAACATCGCTCTGGGAACGTCCAGTTCTGCTCAGGCGATCACTCTGACCAACACTGGAACAGCAGTCTTGAGTATTTCCGGCGTTGTGGCAAGCGGGGACTTTTCACAGACGAATACCTGCGGAGGACGCCGGCGGTAAACGCCACATGCCAGGTTTTGATCGTTTTCACTCCCACCGTCATAGGACAACGCAACGGCACGCTCACGGTGAGTGACAACGCAACGGGCAGCCCCCAAACAGTCGCCTTGAGTGGCACTGGAGTACAGCCGTTGACAATTGGCGTTGGCACGGGAGGCGCCACAACTACTACGGTAGCGAGTGGACAGGCCGCGACTTACAATCTTTCTCTTTCGGGCACCCCCGGATTTAGTGGTACGGTCGCGCTCACCTGTTCCGGCGCTCCACAAAATGCGTCATGTTTAATCGTTCCATCAACTGTGACCCTGCCAAGAGGAGGTTCGGCTAACTTCGCTGTGACAATCTCTACCTCAGTTCAGACGGCCTATCAGATACCATCGTGGCCGGTCTCGGTCTGTTTTCACTCTTCACCGCGCCAATATTCCTGCTCGTGCGCAAGCGTCTCCCCGCCCGCAAGTGGAACTCCTCTAAAATCCAGATGCTCTGTGCAGCGAGTGCACTACTGATCACTCTCACTGCTTGTAGAGGTGGTTCCAAAGAAAGTTCGCAACCTGTAAGTCCTGCAGTGACCCCCTGGTACCTATGCGTTAACCGTCACGGCCGCAGCCGGGAACACGACAGTCTCTCAAAAGTTGGCCCTTGTGGTTCAGTAGCAGCAATGTCGCATCCGACTCACGCGGACCGAACTCAGGTCCGCGTGAGTTTCTTCGATGGTAAAAATCAGCTTTCCGGAATTGAAGTTCTGAAGACCGCTGTTGTATTTGTAAAAAATGCGCTAGTTGCCGTTTTTGCGGCATTCTTGACACTACGCCAGTGTAGATCTAACTGTGGATCCATTACGTGGAGCGATACTGTCCATAACCGTATCGAAGTGAGTCGCTGAGTAGTTCGCTCGAGCGAGACCGCGTCAGCGTGCAATTGTCGAGATCCTTATCAGGATCACGAGGCGACATCGACTACAGCTCTAAAGAATTTAAGTCCTGTCATTTCTTCGCAGACTTGCCACAGGCGAATTGCAGCGGCGGCGTCGTTCGCTTGTGCAGCTATCTTTGCTGGTCCTACTTCATCACCACGCATCTCCTGAAAGCCTTGTGGACCATAGTATCCACCGTCCCTTGCATCAAGAGCTGTTGAAGCATAGAGCGTTGGGAGAGCCCCTTCGGAGTCTGTGTTGAGAGCAATGCCAATAACATGACCCAGGATCATGCGGAAGCTCTTTTCAGCTGCCGAGTATTCGCCCGACTGGAAGAGGTTTGTATTCGCAACACCAGGGTGCACCGCGACGCTCATGATGGGTGAGTTCGCAGCTCGCAGGCGACGGTCCAGCTCGAAGGCGATCAGGAGATTAGCGAGCTTTGATTGTTGATAAGCGCCCATAGGAGAGTATTTTCGCTTTGAGTTTAAATCGTCGAAGTTTATGCGTCCTCGCTTGTGCGCAATCGACGCAATGGTCACTACCCGAGGTCTTCCGGCAGCATCGGCAGAAGATACAGCGGCAGCCTCCTGAAGCGCGGGCATAAGAAGTCCGGTAAGAGCGAAGTGGCCTAAAACGTTAGTGCCGAATTGCAGCTCGAAGCCATCGGCTGTCTCCATACGACGGGGCGGAGCCATGACGCCGGCGTTGTTGATAAGCAGGTGCAGCGGACGATGTTGCGCGAGCTCCGCGGCCGCAAAATGCTGGATGGAAGAGAGAGAAGCGAGGTCAAGAATTGCCAGTTCGGTGCGCAAGCCCGGCGAATCGGCTTCCATACGGGCCAGGGCTGCTTCGCCTCGTCTCTGATCGCGGCAGGCAAAGATGACGTGAGCACCCTTGCGGGCGAGTTTTAGAGCGGCATGATAGCCGATACCGCTGTTCGCTCCGGTGATCAGAACCCGCTTGTCTGCGAGCGATGGAATGTCTGATGCTTGCCACTTCTTGCTCATCGGTATTGGACGTAGCAAGGGGTTGGTAAAGATGCGAACTTTTTCTTCGTTCCACAGCGGTAGACCTGTGTACTCTTGCGCGAGCAATTAGCAGAGGAAAGAGTCGGTTGTAACTTTGGTTGAATCAGAGTCCAGTAGATTGTGATGAGGAGAAATAACGATGCCGCTTCCTACCGACGAAAAGATAATCGCATTGAGCCAGCAACTGCTGCAGCAGTTCGACACAATCTTCGGATTGAACCCGGGCTTTCGACCCGCCCATGCCAAGGGCATAATGCTGACTGGGACGTTTACGCCTTCTGCTGAGGCGGCCACACTTACGAAAGCGCCGCACATCTCGCGGCAGTCGACTCCAGTGACGGTGCGATTCTCCGACTCGACAGGCATTCCGCTGGTGCCTGATAACGATCCGAATGCAAATCCCCGAGGACTCGCGATTCGGTTCAACCTTGCGGAACACGTTCACACCGATATCGTCTGTCATTCGACGGATGGCTTTCCGACGAGAACAGGGCCGGAGTTTCTGGAGTTACTGAAGGCTCTTGCGACGAGTGACCCTAAGAATTTGGCAGGTTCTCCGCTTGAGGCGTTTCTTGGTTCGCATCCGAAGGCGCTTGCGTTCGTTCAGGCGCCGAAGCCTGCGCCTTCGAGCTTTGCTCGCGAGAGCTACTTTGGTGTAACCGCGATGAAGTTCACCAATAAGGATGGAGTCAGTTGGTTTGGACGCTATCGGATCGTTCCTGAGGCTGGGAACGATCATCTGGATGATGCTGCGGCTGCTGCTAAGGACCCGAACTACCTGATGGATGAGATCGCGGAGCGTGTTGCGAAAGGGCCAATCAAGTTCAAGATCCTGGTGCAGCTTGCGAACGATGGCGATGTGGTGGACGACGCGACCAATCATTGGCCGGAAGATCGAAAAGTTGTTGAACTCGGCAGCTTCGCTTTGACGGCGCTGGTAGCCGATAACGCGCAGGAGCAGCAGCAGATCATCTTCGATCCGATTCCGCGGGTGGGGGGGATCGAGCCATCGGACGATCCGTTGTTGGAGCTGAGGGCGGCGATTTATCTGCTGAGCGGGCGTCGGCGACGGGCTGCTTAGAAGCTTCTGTCCTGCCGGACGGGCCTCCTGCGCGGAGGGCGGGCGTTCGCACGCCTTTTTAGAGCTTCGCGTGGTCCTCCCGTTGGTCGGAATCAATCTTCCCTCGCGACCAACGGGAGCGCCGGGGCGAAGCGGTATACGCGTCGCGAAGTGACCGCCCCACGCGCAGTGGGCCCGTCCGGCAGGACTTGATCTGTGGCTGGAACCTGCTACCCTTAACGATGTGCTGATTACTCCGCTCCAACTCGTAGACGAACCCCTTGAATTCAATGAAGTCATCGCTCCAGGGGCGTTGGACTATGCCTCCGATATCCGGCAGGTCGGGCCGCTGCCCGTCAACGGCGTCGCAGACCTGTTGATTGAGCACCGCAGCTCCAGCTCGCATGTGAACGATATCCGGCTGCGGGCGAACTACAGTGCGGACTTCGAGATTCTCTGTGCGCGGTGCGTCGACCCGGTCAAGGTGCCGCTTACGGGCGATTTCGACCTCATCTTTCGTCCCGAATCCGCCGATGCGGATGCCGGGGAGCGTTCTATTACTGCGGATGAGACCGAAATCGGGTATTATCAAGAGAGCGGTCTTTTGCTGGAGGATGTGGTGCGCGAGCAGGTGTTACTCTCCCTGCCGAGTCGTACCCTCTGTACGGCAGACTGCAAGGGGCTTTGCCCGCGCTGTGGTCAGAACCTGAATCAAGCGAAATGCTCCTGCGAGGAGGCTCCGGCTGATCCGCGTTGGAATGCGCTTGCGGGTCTGGGGACTCTGACCGACAAGCTCGAGCTGAAGCACTAATCAAGTTTTTGCCTCGTCGACTGCGTGTTTTTTGCGTGATTGCCGCGGCCGATTGAAAGGGATACTGCAATGCCTAATCCGAAACGGCGCCACTCCAAGCAACGGACTGCCAAGCGCCGCAGCCACGACTTTTTGACCCCCACCGGCCTCTCCGAGTGCCCCAACTGCCACGAGCGCAAGCTTCCCCATCGTGCCTGCCGCAAGTGCGGTACGTACAAGGGCCGCGACGTTCTCGTGACCAAAGAAGCCAGCTAATATCTTCCCCTCAAACCCTGCTCTTCCCTGCTGATGCCGACTGACATCGTTGTAGACGCAATGGGTTCCGACAAGGCCCCCGAACCAGAGGTTCGCGGGGCCGTCCTTGCTGTGCGCCAGTATGACGTTCGCGTCCACCTGGTTGGCCCGGAGGACAGGCTTCGTCCGATTCTGCGGCAGGCGCTGCGTGGACAGCGTCTTCCGGTGTTCATCGTGCCTGCCACCGAGTGGATCACGATGGACGACAAGGCCGCTCAGGCGGTCCGCTCCAAGCGCGATTCGACCATGCGGGTGGGCCTGAAGATGGTCCGCGAGGGTCGTGCCTCGGGGTTCTTTACCGCAGGCAACACCGGCGCGGCGATGGCTACCGCCAAGATGGTTCTGGGGATGCTTTCCGGTGTCGACCGGCCTGCGCTGGCCCAGATTCTGCCGACCGTCCATCGCATTCCCTCGTTGCTGCTGGACGTTGGGGCGAATGTCGACTGCGATCCGGACAATCTGGTCCAGTTTGCCGTGATGGGCCACATGTATGCCAAGAACATCCTGAGGATCAACAACCCTCGCGTTGGCCTTCTCTCGATTGGAGAGGAGGATTCGAAGGGCAACGCTCTGACTCGTGATACTCTGCCGCTGCTGCGCGCTTTGAAGGGGATCAACTTCAAGGGGAACGTGGAGGGTCGCGACCTGTTCAACGGGCACAGCGATGTGGCGGTGTGCGACGGTTTTGTGGGGAATGTGGCGCTGAAGTCGATTGAGGGGACGGCCCAGTTGCTGAGTGCGTCGTTGCGCGAGTCGTTGAAGTCCACGGTGACCTCTCAGGTTGGGGCGCTGCTGTCGCGCCGGGCCTTTGCCGAGTTCAAGAAGAGACTGGATTACTCGGAGTACGGCGGTGCGGTGCTGTTGGGCGTGCGGGGTGTTTGCATCGTAGGCCATGGGTCGTCGAATGAGAAGGCGATCATGAACGGCGTGCGTGTGGCCGCGGAGTTCGCCCAGGCCGAGGTGAACTCCGGCATTGAAGCGGCGCTGCTTCCTTCCTAGTTTCGTTCTCCGGACTGCCATCTACCCCCCCCCCTATTACCCGCGTGTAAGTCTTTTATTATTAATGGTTTAGACGGATGCAGTGTCTGCAAATACGTCAAATCAAAAGGGTTACTTGCAGATTCTTGAAACCAAACGAGTTAGCGGGAGTTGCTGATTGCAAATAAAAAGGCCTCGGTAAACTCCCCGAGGCTTTTTCTCTGATCTGTAGTTATTATAGCGGGCTGGAGATAACTCATACGCCACGCGATTGTGCTGGATTGGCGCGGGTTTTCGTGTGTAGGGGGCTTGACAGGATTTGGGCTGGTTCTTCGGATAGCCTAAATTATGGCATGAGGGTTTCAGCGGTCAGGCGGGACATCTTCTGGATAGTTTCTAAGAGCGATGAAAGAGGCGGATTCCGGCGACTCCGGCTGCGCCTGCCTCAAGGCATTCGGACGCGTTCTCGATGGTGACTCCGCCGAGCGCGAAGATCGGGATGGGGGCAGCGGCGATGCAGGCAGCGCGTAGCTGGTCGAGACCCTGGCCGGGGAGTTTCTGGCCGTCGGCGAGGGGCTTCTCGAAGACGGGGGCGAAGACGATGGCGTCTACCTGTTCGCGGCGGGCGCGCTGGACCTCGGCGAGGCTGTGGCAGGAGAGGGTGATCAGGGGTTTGGGACGTCCGGCGGAGTGGAAGAGGTCGCGGATCTGGGCGGGGGAGAGCTCGTCGGGCGAGGCGGTGAGATGGACACCGTGGGCACCGGTGGCCAAGGCGATGTCGGGGCGAGAGTTTATCAGGAGTCGCGTCGGGCTGGCGGTCAGGGCTATATTCTCAAGCAGGTTTCGGGCGAGGTTCGCGAGCGTGGCTGCGGGAAGGTCTTTTTCTCTTAGCTGGATGAAGTCGATGCCGTCGGCGATCCATCGGGAGGCCTCGCGGAGGAGGGCGGCTTGTTTTTCCTGCTCGCTGCCGGGGTAGAGCGCGCGGCTGGTGATGGCGTAGCGAAGCATGGTGAAATCAGTGTATGGTGCCAAGGCCACTAAGTGGAGTCTGTGATGTTGGTGTGGTAGTTTCAAGGCAGTAAGGCGAACACGCACACAGTCAAGCAACTGGCCCCTCACGATCGCCACTCGAGGGGCCGATAACGGGACAAGAGCCGCCAAGACGTCGGAGTGGATGTCCATGAGTATGTGCCAATATGAGTAGTAGTGTTTACGATCTGATTGTCATCGGGTCCGGGCCGGCCGGGCAGCGAGCTGCAATTTACGCTTCCAAGCTGGGCAAGAAGGTCGCACTGGTGGAGATGCGCGAGGTGGTCGGCGGGGCCTGCATCAGCACCGGTACGATTCCTTCGAAGACCATGCGCGAGGCGGTCCTTCACCTCTCCGGATACAACTACAAGTCCATCTATGGGATGAACTACCGGGTGAAGGAACGGATCACGATGGCGGACCTGGCGTTCCGGGTCCAGCACGTGATCAAGACCGAGATCGACGTGACCGAGGCGCAGCTTTCGCGGAACAACATCGAGATGCTGGTTGGGGTGGCGAGCTTTGAAGATGCGACGCATGTGAAGGTGACGAACTCGCGCGGCTCGACGGTGTATGAGGCGAACAACATCCTGATCGGAACCGGAACCAAGCCGGCGTCTTCGCCGAAGGTGCCGATCAACGGGCGCAGTATCATCAACTCGGACCTAGTGCTGGAATTGGTGAACCTGCCGAAGACGATGATCATCGTGGGCGGCGGTGTGATCGGGGTGGAGTACACCTGTATGTTCTCAGCCCTCGGAGTGCGGGTGACGCTGATTGAGCGAAGGCCGCGGCTGCTGGAGTTTGCCGACCAGGAGATCATCGAGGCGCTGAGCTACCATCTGCGAGACTCGCGGGTGACGATGCGGCTGAACGAAGAGGTGGAGTCGGTCGAAGAGATGCCGGACGGAACCGTCGTGGCGAATCTCGAGAGCAAGAAGAAGGTTCAGGGCGATGCTCTGCTGTATGCAGTCGGCCGCCAAGGCAATGTGGACGAGTTGAACCTGGCTGCGGTGGGCATCGAGTCCGACTCGCGCGGGCGCATCCCGGTGGATAAGGATTTCAGAACCAAGGTTCCGACGATCTTTGCCGTGGGCGATGTGATCGGATTCCCGTCTCTGGCATCGGTGTCGATGGAGCAGGGTCGCGTGGCTGCAGCACGGGCGTTTGGAGACGAGAAGATTCTGTCGAATCCGGGGCTTTACCCGTATGGAATTTATACGATTCCGGAGATCAGCTTTATCGGCAAGACTGAAGAGCAGCTGACCGAGGAGGATGTGCCGTACGAGGTTGGCGTGGCCTACTACCGCGAGATTGCGCGCGGCCAGATTCGCGGCGATACGACGGGCCGGCTCAAGATCATCTTCCACCGGATGAACCACCTAATCCTCGGCGTTCACATCATCGGCGAGGGTGCGAGTGAGCTGCTGCACATCGGCCAGGCGGTGATGGCACTGGGCGGAACACTGGATTATTTCGTGGATACGGTCTTCAACTATCCAACTCTCGCAGAATGTTATAAAGTTGCGGCTTTCAACGGGTTGAACCGCGTCAGCAAATTTGAGTAGAAACGCGGCACCCGAGGACGAGGCGGACAGCGTAATGGCAAAGACAATTGGGGTAATACTTTCGGAGCGGATCTCGGCCGGCTTGGTCGTGGATCACAAGCTTGTAGGACCGGTACGACGTTTTCCTGAAGATCACGACGACGAAGATGCGTTGGTGGAGCAGCACACCGAAGCTCTGGTGGAGACGATCGCAAATCAGGTGCTCCTTGCAGCCGATGGGGCGAAGGATTTCACGGCGGTTGGCGTGGCTTTACCCGGTTTGGTGAAGGATGGCGTGGTCGCAGAGGCGCCAAACCTGCCGCAGCTCAAGGGCGCGAAGATTCAGGAGCTGCTGATTGCGCAGATGCGCAACCATGGACTCAACGTTTCGGTGACGGCGGTGAATGATGCCGATGGAATGGCTGCGGGGCTGGCTTCGATGCACGGCAAGCTGGACAGCATGATCCGGGTCTGGACGCTGGGGGTCGGAATCGGCTATGGGCGGTATCCCTTCGCTCCCGGCGTGTGGGAGGGCGGCCACACGGTGGTGACGCTCGATGAGAAAGAGCGCTTCTGCGGATGCGGCGGGCGCGGGCATATGGAAGGGATCATGGGACATCGTGCGATGCGCCTGCGCTTCCTCGACATGGAGCCGGAGGAGGTCTTCGAGGCGGCCAAACAGGGCGATGCTCGCTGCCTGGACTTCAAACGGCTCTGGCACAAGGCTCTGGCCGCAGCGTCGGCGACTACGATTCATATGGCTGGGCCGGGGAAGATCTTCATCGCGGGGTTCAACACGCGGTTTCTCGATATGTCCATGGTGAAGGATTATCTACAGCAGATGGTGAAGATGAGTCCGCTGCAGGGGTACTCGCTGGAGATCGTCGACGATACGCCTGAGGTGAGGGTGATCGGCGCTGCTGTCTCGGCGGAGCTGGCCGCCGCTCGATAAAACGCGGCGGCTTCGGGCTTAGCCCGTGGAATCCGTGGTGTTAAATTCGACCGAACGCTATCTTTGGCAGGTGGGGCAGAAGTGTGTGCTGCGGCCACCGATGACGAAGCGCTTGATAGGCGTACCGCAGAGAAGGCACGGCTGGCCGGTGCGCGAGTAGGCGTGGTGGTGCAGCTGGAAGAAGCCTGCGACTCCGTCGGCGTCGACGTAATCTGAGACGGACGACCCGCCCAGCTTGATCGCCTCGGTGAGTACCTTGATCAGCGCTGCGTGAAGACGCGTCAGTTCGGCACGGGTGAGGCGTCCGGCGTGGCGTGTGGGGCGAATGCCGGCATGGAAGAGGCTCTCGTCGGCGTAGATATTGCCGACGCCGTGGAGAAGCGACTGGTTCAGCAGCGCGGCTTTGATCGGGGTCTTACGGCCACGAAAGAGCGCGATGAAGTCTTCAAGCCCAATGGTGAGGGGTTCGGCACCTGGTCCGGCGTATCTTTCTTCGGGAGTGGCGGCTTCGACCACGGACAACCGGCCGAAGCGGCGGGCATCGACGAAGCGAAGCTCTTTTCCGGTGCTCAGGGTCAGGATGGCGTGGGTGTGGGGTGGAATCGGCGTGTCGGGCGTTGAGACGAGCAGGCGGCCGGTCATGCCGAGATGGACGAGGAACTGCGCGGAACTTTTCTTGTTCTCTCTGGAGCGACTCAGATCGACGACGATCGTCTTTCCGACGCGGTGGACGCGGTCGATGCGGCTGCCTGTGAGAGCTTCGACGATCGCTTCGGGCGAAGATTTGAAGGTCTGGGGCTTGTTGCTGGTCCAGACCGAGCGCACGGTTTGGCCGTGGATTCTGGCGTGAACGCCATTCGCGACGGTCTCGACTTCAGGAAGTTCGGGCATACTTTCTGTAAGTATAGGCCGGTGAATGGATACAGGATTGCATGCAACAAAATGCGCAGCAATTCGCTAACCTTTTGCATGTTCGTGGCTCAATGCTTAGAGAATATTTACACAATATTAACAATTAACCACGGAATCAAGCCCCTAAGCGGCCTATATTTGAGTTCCTCCCCAAATACAACCGGATGAAGTGCCATGACCATGACGGGCGTTCTGACACGTTTGAACCTTTCAACCTTTCCGGGGTACAAGAAGCTGCGGCAGTCCGGGGTGCTGGATTTCGTAGCCGGCAAGGAGTTCGGACACTATCGCGGGCGATTCAGCACCAGCGACGAGGCAACGAGCTCACTTCCGCCTTCGCGCCGCGCAACCTACGACAATGAATCTCTGGTCTCGATCGGGATCGAATCGTACTCGACCATTCACCCGTTCGACTGGCCGATCCTGGTGTTCTGTCAGAAGCTGATGCGCGAGAACCATCTCCATGCCGTGACCGATTTTGGCGGTCATATCGGAGTGAAGTTCTACGCGTTTCGAGAGATGCTCGATCTTCCGGAAGACTTTCGCTGGCAGATTGTGGATGTGCCGGCGATGGTGAGGGAGGGGCGGCGGCGCGTGCCGCCGGAGGTGCACTCGTTACGCTTCTACGAGCACGTGGAAGAGACCGAGGCGTGTGATGCGCTGTTGTGTTCGGGGAGTCTGCAGTATGTGGACTGGTCGATTGAAGAGCTCATCGGGCGGCTGCCGCGGAAGCCTTACATGATCTTTTTGAATAAAGTTCCTGTCTCAGCCAGCGAAGGTTTCTTCACGTTGGAGACGTTTGTCAAGACGTTGCCTTGCCGCATCTTCGGTCCGGACGAGCTCGAGGCGGCCCGTCAGCATCTGGGCTACAAACTCGCAGCGAGCTGGCCCATCACTAACCGCGACTTTGTCGTGCTCTCTTCGAAGGGAATGGAGAAGGTTCAGATGGTGGGAGAGGCGTGGGTGCTGCAAACGGCAGACGCATGAAGCAGCTTGATGCGGAGGCGTTGATGGCTGCGCACCGGCAGGCACTCGAGTCTTTGCTGTTGCGCGAGGCTATACTGATGGCCTTATGAAGAAGATCTTTTTTTCGTATCCGATTGTGGGCTGTCTCTTCGTGGGCTTTGGCGGAGCGGCTGCGTTCTCTCAGAGACCCGCGGAACAAGATGCCCGCCCGCTGCTGCTGGTGGTGAACCAGGGTGATCGAGATCTGAGTTTGATCGATCCCGGCGCGGGCAAACAGACGGCTACTGTGCTGGTGGATGGGGTGACGGGCCACGAGGTGGCGGCTTCGCCCGACGGAACGACGGCGTACGTGCCGATCTATGGCAGTGCCGGGGTGGGTAAGCCGGGTACGGACGGCAGCAAGATTTCGGTGATCGACCTTGCCAGCCACAAGATTGTTCACACGATCGACTTCGGGCACGGGGTGCGGCCGCACTGCGTGATCTATGACAAGAACAGCGGGATGCTGTACGTGACGACGGAGCTGGATAAGACGATCAGCATTATCGACCCGAAGACTTTGAAGATTGTCGGCAGCGTGCCTACGGGGCAGGAGCAGTCGCACATGCTGGCGCTGTCGCGTGATGGTTCGCGCGGGTACACGGCGAACGTGGGACCGGGCACGGTATCGGTGCTGGATATGAAGGCGCGCAAGACACTGGCGATTATTCCAGTCTCGACCGATACGCAGAGGATTGCGATCTCGCGCGACGACAGCATGGTGTTCACGGCGGACCAGGCCAAGCCGCAGCTTGCAGTGATCGATACCGCGACCAATAAGTTGAAGACGTGGATTCCGCTGCCGAGTGTCGGATACGGGACGGCGACGACGCTCGATGGGCGGTGGCTGCTGGTGGCGCTGCGAACGACGCATCAGGTGGCGGTGGTTGATCTGACGTCGATGCAGGTGGCGCGCACGATCGACGTGGCGGATGGGCCGACGGAGATCCTGATGAACCCCGATGGCAAGTCTGCGTTTGTCTCCTGCTTTAGAAGCAGGCAGGTGGCGGAGATCGATCTTGGGCAGTGGAAGATGGCGCGGTTGATCGATGCGGGTGATGCGGCGGACGGCCTGGCCTGGGCGAAGTAGCGCACTTCGTGGGGTGTATACCGGCTTCGCCCGGGGCCTCCCGTTGGTCGGCGGAAGATTGTTATCGCGACCAACGGGAGCACCAGCCGAAGGGGTATACCTGTCACGAAGTGACCGCACTCCGCGCAGGAGGCTCGTCGGCAGGACAACTTAGTTTCTAGTGATGCGATAACTGAAGGATGGGCAGGATGCTGGAGTAGTCGTCGGTCCAGACGCGGAGGCGTGCGTCCAATGAATCTAAGGGGACGGCGCTGGCAGCGGCTGCGAGCTCGGGTTGATCGAAGAAGGTGGGACTCGAGGTGAGCAGAATCCAGGTGGCACGATAGGCTCCAAGCGAGTCGTCGGGCTGGCTTTCGATCAGCTTTGCCTGCATGTCGGCGGCGCGGGCGAGCTGCGCGATCTCGGGTGCGAGATTGAGGTACTGGTTGGAGACGTGGAAGGCCAGGATGCCATTTGGCGCCAGATGTCTTTTGTAGAGGGCGATTGCCTCGATGGTGAGCAGGTGGAGGGGGATGGCATCGCCGGAGAAGGCGTCGATGGCGATGACGTCGAAGTTTTGTGGAGACTCTTGCGTCAACTCGCGGGTTAGGGAGGTACGTGCATCGCCGTCGGCAAAGGTGATCTGCGCGGGAGAGTCTCGCAGGTAGGTGAAGAGGTTCTGCGCGACGGGGCGTACGAGTGGGTTGATCTCGTAGAAGCGGATGTGGTCGCTGGCGGTGCCGTAGGTTGCGATGGTGCCGGTGCCGAGGCCGATGACCGCGATGTTGCGTGGGCGCGATTCGCAGCAGTGATGGAGCGCGAGGCCAATGCCGGAGTTGTCGGCGTAGTAGGTGGTGGGCGTGCGGGTGAGGCCGGGCGCGAAGAGCTGCGTGCCGTGCTGGATGGTGCCGTTGAGCAACATGCGCTCGGTGCCCCCGTGTGGGCCGACCATCTGCTTGACGCGGAGGGTTCCGTAGAAGTTGCGAACCTCGAGGATGGCCTCGCGGGCGTAGGCGGTGTGCAGCATGATGGCGAAGAAGAGCAACAACGCGGCGGCGGTGGACCAGAGAAGACGCTGCGGCCAGCCGTCGCTCCACGTGACGACGATGGCGAGTGCAGCGGTGACGAAGAACGAGATTGCGAGATCGTAGTTGGCCGAGAAGATCATTGGGCTGGCGATGCCGATGAAGAAGGTTCCTGCTGCTCCTCCTGCGGCGACCAACAGGTAGAAGAGCGTGGTCTCGGTGGGGTTTTCCGGGCGTAGGGCGTAGGCCTCCGCGTGGCAGAAGAGTCCGGCGAGGAAGCACTCTGCGAGGAAGAAGAGGATGGCGATGCCGATGGGAAGGCTCACGTCGGTCTTCGAGATAGCGTAGCCGAGGCTGGCCAGCATCACGACCAGCAGACGCACCACGATGCCGCGACGGTAGAGCGCGGGGAACTCGAAGGCGAGGATGAAGGTGAGCAGGTAGATGGCGAGCGGCAGCATCCAGAGGAGCGGGATCGCGGCGATGTTGACGGTGAGGTGGCTGGTGACTGCGCTGAGCTGCATCGCGGCGGCCATGGGGAGAAGGAACCAGAGCCACTTTGCTCTGGCGGGAGCGGGGGCTGGGGTTTGCGATTCTTCAACCGTGTCAGCCGGCGCAGGTGCGGGCAGTTGGCGCGTGATGGTCGCACAGAAGACGGCGTAGAGGAGGAAGCCGAACGACCAGAGACTCCGCTGGAGCTTCAGGGTGAGGTGCGGCTCGACGACGAAGGGGTAGACGATGAGAGCGAGAAGAGAGCCGAAGTTCGAGAGTGCGAAGAGGCGGTAGGGGATGGTGCCGCCCCTTGTGCGCTGGAGCCAGACCTGCAGCAGCGGGCTGGTTGCGCTGAGCAAGAGAAATGGCAGGCCGATGGTGAAGGCGAGCGTCGAGAAGATGGTGGTGAAGGGGTGGCCAACACCTTGGGCAGGCTCTGTGGGGACGAATCTTTGTGCGATCAGCAGCACCGCCGCGGCGGCGAGCGTGACCAGATAGACGTGGCGGCGCCAGGTGGTGGCCTGGCAACGCGTGATCCAGTGGGCGTAGAGGTAGCCGAGCAGCAGTGTGACCTGGAAGAAGACCAGGCATGTCAGCCACACGGCGGAGGAGCCGCCGAGCACAGGCAGCAGTTGCTTCGCGGCCATCGGCTCAACCAGGAAGAGAAGGAACGCGCCGAGGAAGATGGTAGTGCCATAAAGCAGGCGTGATGCAGGCATGTTGGGCCCTGATACGTTTTGAGTTGAAGCTGGCGCTCGCTTCGCACCCGATCTCCGTGGACCGAAGCGCAGGAGGAGGATATCGAGAGAGTCGCATCCTGCGCCATCAAAAAGGTACGGCGCGGCTGTTTTTGAGGATGCTGTCGCATCTAATATGCTGTCGGGCGAGTTTGCTGAAACTACCGGTCTCGCTGCTGCGTCCTTCATGCGAGGGTCGAAGATCGACCGCTGTGATCGACCGCTGCGCTTTGTTTCAACCTGCAGCTTTTATCCCGCAGGCCGCACGACTGCAAGAGAGGTCTTTGAGGTGGAGAGGTGGAAGTGATGAGTGCGTTGAATCGGGTCCGGCTGGTTCTGTTCTGTCTTTTGTTTCTTCCTCTCGCGGCATTCTCCCAGCAGCAGGCAGCTCCCACGCCGCCGCCGGACCAGTTGCCCGCGGCCTCTGCGCCAATCTCCGAAGCGCGGGACTCTAACCTGGTGCTGGATGTTGTGGTGACGGATCGGTCGGGAAAGCCCAGAGCCGGCCTCACGCAGAATGACTTTGTCGTGCGCGATAATAACCAGATCCGAAAGATTCTCTCGTTCCGCGCGGTGGATAGTGCTGCTCCCGCCGAGCCGGTGAAGATCATCCTCCTGGTGGATGAGGTGAATACTTCGTTTACCCGCGTGGCGTATGAGCGCGACCAGCTCAAGAAGTTTCTTCTGCAAAACGGCGGGCAGCTTACGCATCCTGTGTCGTTGGCCTTCTTCAGCGACACGGGGACAGAGATGCAGAGTGGCTCCTCGCGTGACGGAAATGCGTTGCTGGCCGACTTCGATCAGCATGTGACGAAGCTGCGAACGATACGGCGCTCGGCGGGTTTTTACGGCGCGGAGGAGCGCCTGGATCTCTCCCTCAAGGCGATCGGTATGCTTGCCGCCACGGAGTCGAAGGAGCCGGGACGGAAGATGGTCATCTGGATAAGCCCAGGCTGGCCGATTCTCAGCGGACCGAATATCACGCTGACTGCGAAGGAGCAGCAGGGGCTGTTTTCGTCGATTGTCTATCTCTCCACGGCACTCCGGCAGGCTCGGATCACGCTCTACAGCATCGATCCGCTTGGCGTAGCAGATGCCGCGACGACCCGCGTATTTTACTACGAGGAGTTTCTGAAGCCGGTATCGAAGCCACAGGATGCGCAGGCGGGAGATCTTGCGCTGCAGGTGCTGGCGAGGCAGAGTGGCGGGCAGGCACTCAACTCGAGCAACGACATCACGCAGCAGATTACTCGCTGTGTTGCGGAGGCGGACGCGTTTTACACGCTCACCGTGGAACCGGTGCCGTCTGACCGGCCAAACCAGTCCCACGTGGTCGCGGTCAGTGTTGAAACCGCGGGAATGACGGCAAGGACGAGAAGCCTGTACTACGGTCAGCCGTAAAAAACCGGGCGGTTGGGCTCTTTTTTGTCCTTTCTCCGGGGGTAGAACGCCGAAGGCAGCAACGCAAAACGCCGAAGCGACCGACGCTATATGATAGATAGCAGCGCGCATTTGCCGGTTGCGGTGCGCGTCTTCGGGCTTCCGGTCTTGCGGCCAACCACCATCCTTGGAGAACACATCCGTCGTGAATCAACGCAAATCAGCGGTTATTTTGGGTGCCCAGTGGGGCGATGAGGGCAAAGGCAAGATCGTCGACGTGCTTTCGGAGAAGTTCTCCGTGGTTGCGCGCTATGCAGGCGGCCACAATGCCGGCCATACGGTCATCATCAAAGGCAAAAAGTTCGTCCTGCAGCTGATTCCATGCGGTGTTCTGCGACCGGAGTGCAAGGGCGTCATCGGCAACGGCGTTGTGCTGGACCCCATGGCGTTTTTGAGCGAGGTCAAGAAGTTGAAGGACGCGGGTCTGCCGGTCGACGGTCAGCTCTTCGTCTCGAACCGTGCGCAGGTGATTCTGCCTTACCATCGGATGATCGAGCTGGCGGCGGAGAATGCGCCCGGACGCACGAAGATCGGAACGACCAGCCGCGGCATCGGGCCGGCCTATGAAGACAAGATGCATCGCAGCGGACTCCGGGTAGTGGACCTGCTGAACTCGGCGCTGTTGCGGACGCACATCGAGAACGCCTGCCACGAGAAGAACACGATTGCTCATGCGTTGTTCGGCACGGAGCCGCTGGACCCCAAGACGATGTACGAGGAGTACTCGCGCGCCGCCGAGCAGATTGCACCCTTCGTGACCGATACGGCGGTCATGCTGAACCACGAGATCGACAACGGCGGAAAGGTCATGTTCGAAGGGGCGCAGGGCGCGTTGCTGGATATCGACCACGGAACCTATCCCTTCGTAACCTCCTCCTCCTCCACGGCCGGCGGAGCGGTGACGGGCACCGGCGTTGGGCCTACGAGAATCGGCAGCGTCATCGGCGTCACCAAGGCCTACGTGACGCGGGTCGGCGAAGGTCCGTTCCCCACCGAGATTCACGACTCCACCAGCGATCTGATCCGTGCTCGCGGGCAGGAGTACGGCGCGGTGACCGGCCGTCCGCGACGCTGCGGCTGGCTCGATCTGCCGCTGCTGCGCTACAGCAACATGATCAACGGGACCGAGTGGCTGGTCGTCACCAAGATGGATGTGATGGATGAGTGCGCCGAGATCCCGGTCTGCACCGGCTACAAGGTCAACGGCAAGCTGACCGATCTGATTCCTGCGGATATGCCGGGGTACAACGCCATCGAGCCGGTTTATACCAGGCTCAAGGGCTGGAACAGCTCGACGGAGGGGATCACCGAGTTCGACAAGCTGCCGCCGCTGGCGCAGGATTATCTGAAATTTATTGAGAAGGAGTCCGGGGCGAAGATTGGTATGGTCTCCACCGGCCCGGACCGCGACCAGACCATGAGTCTGCCGGCATTTGAAGACGCGTTGAAGGCGTAGAGGAAAAGGCGATTATGCTTAGTTTCAACGTGCGAATGACCTTCGACCAGTCGGACCGTGACGAGATCTCCGAGATTCTGTGCCACCTTACCGCGGCTTCCAGGAAGGAGTCCGGCTGCGTCAGCTACATCCCACACTTCGTAGAAGGAGAGGCCTGCACGGTACTTATCTACGAGCAGTACGACGACGACGCGGCCTTGGAGCATCATAGGGGAACACCTCACTTTCATCAGTACGCGATCGGGGGCCTGTATCAGAAGATGAAAGAACGTCAGGTCGAGAACCTGACCGCTGTCTGTTGATGCTTTTCTGTCGGGGTTCCTTGCGTGTGGCTCTGTCTAGTGCATGGAGACTCGCGTACGACTAAAGTGGTTTTGACTCAACGCGGTAAATCGATCTAACATCCGGTACGCTTATGGGCTTGTCTGGTCGTCCAATTCGTAGGTCGCTGATGGGCTCGGGCGTGTTGCTGGCGGCCATGGCGATTGGATGGCCTGCGCCTGCGGCATTTGCCGGTCACCTGCAACCGCTGCATGAGAAGAAGCACGATGCCAAACGGCAGGTCGAAGCGCTCGAGGAGCAGTGGCGGCAGGCTCAGCTCGCGGGCGACGTCGCCGCAATGGACAAGCTCCTCTCCGACGATTACATCGGCATCTCGATGACCGGCCAGGTAAACACCAAGATGCAACAACTGGACCGGATGCGAACCCGCAAGTTCGTCCTGACGAAGCTCGATCTGGGCGAGATGCAGGTGAAGCTCGTCGGCTCGATCGCCATTGTGACCTCTCGTGCCCAGGTAGAAGGAACCAACGAAGGCGTGGCGGTTCAGGGAACCTACCGCTATACGCGCGTCTATCAACGGCTGCCTTCCGGCGGGTGGAAGATTACCAGCTTCGAAGCCACAAGGGTGCCGGGATCGAGAGATCCGGGCAATCACGATGCGGCGGCGCCCAAGGCCGCAAGCAGTGCGCCTCAGGATGGGCCCTCTTAGCTTCGGATCTCGGCGAATCTTGAAGTTCGCCTACCAAATACAAAACCCTGCTCCGCGGCAGGGTCTTTTTCATGTAGCAGCTTTGAAGTTCTTCACGAATCTCTGGCTGATCTTTGTGATGCGGTGTGTCGGAAGCCTCATGCGGTCTTCGGCGCAATCACCGTGATGCGCATCTCCCTTGCCTCCCGCGGCGGGGGAAGCTCTGCCGACTCGACCGGACGGGGAAGATTCAACGCGAGCAGTCTGCGATAGAGAGAGCGAGTTGCACCGGTAAGGCGTGCGTCCTCGGATTCATGAGGGAAGAGCGAAAGATATTTGCGAGTCGAAGTCGCGGGCTTACGGACGGGAACAATATAAGGACGGCGATCGGGTTTTGGCGCGCTGCGATCTTCCTTCGCAACGGACGGGACCGATCGTAGGGATGCGGGGAGTGTCTGAGAGATATTTTGCATTGAGCCCTCAACGAGAACCAACTGGCTGGCTTCAAGCTGTTAGTCAATAGGACGACGACCGAGAAGCATTGGTTGTATTAAATTTAGAAGGCAGTGCGAAGCTTCTCCCAGGTCACATCCAGAGCCTCAGGAAGGACGCGGGTTTCAGCCGTCACCGTCATGAAGTTCGTATCGCCGCTCCATCGGGGCAGAGCGTGAAGGTGCATGTGAGCGGCGATGCCGGCGCCCGCAGCCTCCCCCAGATTGAGACCCATGTTGATGCCGCCCGGAAGGTAGACCTGCCGCAGCGCCAGCTCCGAACGCTGGGCAAGAGCCATCAGCTCCTGGGCGACCTCGACGGGAAGCGCAGCTAGCGTGTCCAGGTGCTGGTACGGCAGCAGCAACAGGTGTCCGGTGGAGTAGGGAAAGGCGTTGAGGCAGATAAAGCAGGTCTGCCCCCGCCAGACGATGTGTGCCGCTTTTTCAGCGGCGAGCCGGTCCATCCCGTGATCGACCGCGTAGTCGACCGCCGCGATCATATTGCAGAAGACGCAGTGCTTGTCCTGGGCCTCGGTCGGGGGCCAGGCGCTGAGAGCCTCAGGAACCCCGCTTTTGGCCTGCGGGTCCGAGCGGGTGATGTAGCTGTAGCGCCAGGGCGTCCAGAGGCGGTCCATTCGGCGAGTATAGCGCGGGGGCAGAGCGCCTTCAGGCTGAGGATGCGGCCGGACGGGCTGGCGAGTCCGATTCAGGCTCGTTCCCTGCGCTTTGCCCGGTTTGGCGCATACTCTCTGCATCAAAACAGGACTTTCTGCATCGAATTAGGTACGACCCAGGAAGATTTCCTTCACTCCCGAGCATGACATGGTGATGAAAATGCAGGCGAAGAGGCCGGCTTTTGTTGACGTACTGTATGCAAAGTTCTATGCTTTATCAGTGAGCTATTGCGTGTGGGACCCAAGTGCAATAGCTCCTCTGCAAGACCTGATTCCTTCCATCCTGCCGAAGCTGTCGCGGGGATAGAGAAAGCAGCCAGCCTCCCCTCCCGGATTCGCTGATTGCTCCCGCCCACGCGCTGCTCTTAGAGGAAGGAATCTCTTGGATCCCGGAGTCCGCATTCACCATGGTAGAAAACCATAATCCTGACCACAACGAGAGCAAACCCCTGACCACCGAAACGGAAGTCCTAGCGCCCGAAGCGACAGCGGCTCACACAGACCTGTCTTCTGAATCCACCTCAACCCAACAGCATGAGACCGCCCACGACGCGTCAAATGTAGCTGCACAGCAGGTTGCCCCCGCTGCCGCCGCTCACCAGTCTGCAGACCACGGAACCGTTGCCACGGCTACCGCTGCGGCCGACGAGTCTGACGATGATTTGAACTACGACGCAGCTGACTTCGCCGCCGCCCTTGCGAACTTCGATCGCGAGCAGGCTGCCGAGTCCGCCGCTGCCCAGAACCTGACCACAGAAGAGGTCATCGTTACTGGCACCGTCGTCAAGATCACCGACAAGCATGTTGTTGTCGACATCGGGCTCAAGTCTGAAGGTCTCATCCCCCTGGAGCAGGTTCTTGACATCAATGGTGTCTCGAAGTTCCAGGCAGGTGACACTGTTGAAGTTGTGGTAGAGCGCGAAGAGTCCGAAGGCGGATACCTGGTCAGCTATGACAAGGCTCTCCGTCATAAGGTCTGGGACAAACTGGAGCAGGCGGCGAACGACAAGACCCCTGTGAAGGGTATGGTTCTCAGCCGTGTCAAGGGTGGTCTCACCGTTGACATCGGCATCAAGGCGTTCCTGCCCGGCTCGCAGGTCGAGGTTCGTCCCGTTCGCAATCTGGACGGCTACATCGGCACCGAGATCGAAGTTCGCGTCATCAAGCTCAACAAGAAGCGTGGCAACGTCGTCATCAGCCGCAAAGAGCTTCTTGAGGAAGACCAGAACGCGAAGAAGTCCGTCACTCTCGCCACTTTGGAAGAGGGCAGCGTTCTCACCGGCACCGTGAAGAACCTCACCGACTACGGCGCATTCGTCGATATGGGCGGCCTCGACGGCCTGCTCCACATCACCGACATGAGCTGGGGCCGGCTCACCCATCCCCGCGACCTCGTCAACGTTGGCGACGAGATCCAGGTGAAGGTGCTGAAGTTCGACAAGGACAAGCAGCGCGTCTCGCTTGGCTTCAAGCAACTCACACCTGATCCGTGGCTCGATGCAACCGAGCGCTACCCGATCGGTGCGCAGGTTCGCGGCCGCGTTCTGTCGGTCACCGACTACGGCGCGTTCGTTGAGCTCGAGCAGGGAATCGAGGGCCTCGTTCACGTGTCTGAAATGACATGGAGCAAACGGATGAAGCATCCGTCGAAGATGGTCAAGCCCGGCGACGAGGTCGACACCATCATCCTCAGCGTCAACCCGAACGACCGCCGCATCTCGCTCGGCATGAAGCAGCTCCAGGACAACCCGTGGGAGCAGCTCGAAGACAAGTACCCGACCGGCGCCATCATTGAGGGCCGCGTTCGCAACCTGACCGACTTCGGTGCCTTCATCGAGATCGAAGACGGAATCGACGGACTGGTGCACGTCTCGAACCTGAGCTGGACTAAGCGCATCAAGCACCCCTCCGAGGTCCTGAAGAAGGGCGAGAAGGTTCGTGCGATCGTTCTGGGCGTCGAGCCTGAGAATCGCCGTCTGTCGCTTGGCGTCAAGCAGCTTCAGCCGGATGTCTGGGATACGTTCTTCGCCCAGCACCGCGTTGGCGACGTCATCAAGGGCAAGATCCTGCGTACGGCTCAGTTCGGAGCCTTCGTTGAGATCGCCGAAGGAGTCGAGGGCCTCTGCCACGTCTCCGAAGCGATCGATGCCGAGGGTAAGCCAGTCTCGATGGATGTGGACTCGGAGCACGAGTTCAAGATCGTCAAGATGAACCAGGAAGAGAAGAAGGTGGGCTTGAGCATCCGCGCAGTCGGTGAAGAGGCCAGCCGCGCAGAAGTCGAGAGCTACAAGGAGCGCGAGAAGTCGCCCAAGGGCAACAACTCCGGTTCCTCTTCCTCCTCCTCCTCGGGCAATAGCAGCAGCACCACGCTGGGCGATCTGATCAACTGGAAGCGTTCTGAATCTGAGCGCGACTAAGCTCGAACCAGACAAGCAGTAAAAAGGCCATCCTAAGCGGGATGGCCTTTTTACTTGCTGTTTTCCGAGATCAGGTCGATGCTGCTCTTCGAATACTGCTCTATGCTGAGAGAGAGTGCATGGGAGCAGGCGACTCGATTGATCCGGTAGCCATCTTCGCAGAGGCGCGGCGCATGACCTCGAGCTCAGCCGGGGCAAAGAGCTCCGGTGGAATCCCACCGACGGCCACATGCCCAGGATCGTCGCCCAGAGCCATCGAGATCTGGTTCCAGCGAAGGAACGGCGAGGTGGTCGGGAGAGTGATGATGCGGCGCTTAGGCTCGGGGAACGCGAAGTAAGCCGACCAGGTGAGCAGGGTAAGGCCAACCGCAAATCCGTTGATCAGACTAAATGTGGAGTACATGTTGGCATACCGGGCAAGCCATGCGGAATTGACCAGGTTGACCATTGCGAGAACACCAAGCCCAAGACTCACTCCGAAGATCCGGCTACGGAATGAGAGTCCCATTGGCCGGATGGCGAAGCATACGAACAACAGAAGGCAAAGTGTCAGGATGCTCGAGGTCTGCTGGAGCTGCGTGATCATCGCAACCATGAACGTGATTCCACTCAGGTGAGGAGTAACTGCAACCCCTATAGCAACCGCAATTGAGATGGCCGCAACCCAGCGGAAAACAAGCATTCCCAAAGTCTGCAAACCCTTTAGGGGGGCCATCGCCAGCTTGAAAATGCTGTATATGACCAGAAGAGAGAGGATCGCTTCCAGCGCGTAGCTCGTCCAGTAGATGTAGAAATAGACCTGATAAGCCAAGTGTCGCTCGATCGCGTGTCGGCTCAAATAGAGCAACGGCAGACAGATAGCAGAGCAACCGAGGCGAACAGACAGAAGGGCTACCAGAAATCCGAATTGCCGGACGGCCTTACTGCGAACCAGGAAGAAAATGAGCATTCCACAAAGAATCGGCTCTAGGTAATCCATACGTGCCGTCAAGCTGGAAATGAATTCATTCATAGGCGTACCTGTGATTACAAACAGAGGCTAGCCTATTCCCGGTTCGGATACAAGAAATTTAAAGCGTGATCCTGCAAAAAATTGCCGATAGTACTATCGAGTTCCCATGCCACAAGCGTTTGGATCGTTCGGAGCGCACATGGGAACGGGCAGCATGCTGACTCGAGATGCGGTGACCGCATTGGATTTGGCGGAAGCGGAAGAGGTCTGGGTTGTGGCAGCTGCACCGGTGAGGGCGAGGACGACGACGAAAACGCGAACGATATGTTTCATGGCTTGAGACTCCGTGGCCTTGTAATTTGTTGATTCTTTTCAGGTAATACTGCAAAAGCAACCCGAACTTAGCGCGTACCCATCCCACAGGCATTAGGATCGTTTGGTGCGCACATAGGAACCGGCAGCATGCTGACGCGGCTAGCAGTGACCTTGTTCTTTGCGGAGGCGTTGGAAGTCTGGGTTGTGGCAGCTGCACCGGTGAGGGCGAGGACGACGACGAAAGCGCGAACGATATGTTTCATGACTTGGGACTCCGTGGCCTTGTAATTTGTTGATTCTTTTCAACTGCAAAAGCAACCCGAACTTAGCGCGTACCCATCCCACAGGCATTAGGATCGTTTGGTGCGCACATAGGAACCGGCAGCATGCTGACGCGGCTGGCAGTGACCTTGTTCTTTGCGGAGGCGTTGGAGGTCTGGGTTGTGGCGACTGCACCGGTGAGGACGAGGACGACGACGAAAGCGCGAACGATATGTTTCATAAAGAGATACCCCCAAAGTTGTATTTCTGTAAAAAGATTTCTCTGGACAAACCAGATGATGTAACCATAGGATACAAACTGGACTAAGTCTAATAGAATCAGTTACATATAAAAGTATCAAACATATTTCATTACTAAAGTAATGAAAATGCCGCCGCAAATGGGTGATGCTGGCAGGCCAACCCTCGTATCTGGCTCAAATCATGATCGGCTTTCGGGGGAGCCCTCTTGTCACAGGACGCGACTCACCACAGTCATGCTCAAGGAGCCTAATCTATTGCTGGCTAATAGTTAGAGAGTTTCCGATCAATGGGCCGGATTCAGGCGCAGGGGTAGGGTCGACTTAGAGATAGGTAAAATAATAAAGTCCCATCAGACTGAGGATGTTGATGGGACTTATAGCTTCTCTTGAAAGCCGAAATGTTTTGCGCACCGACTTCAACCCTGAAATCGGCGGCAAAGAGGGTGTTCTTTCAGGCCTGAGCGGGGGTGGGAACTGCAGGTTCGGCAGGCTTGGTGCCAGAGGCCGGGGTGGCCGAAGAGGCAGCTTTCTTTGGAGTGGCCTCGACCTTCTTGGACGGAGCCAGAATGGCGTGCAGCGTGGTGCCTTCCATGCGGGGCATGAACTCCACCAGGCCGGCATCGCCGATATCCAGAATGAGGCGGTTAATGATCTTGTAGCCGAGGTCGCGATGCGCCATCTGGCGGCCTTTGAAGCGCAGGGAGGCCTTGACCTTGTCGCCTTCTCCCAGGAAACGGACAGCCTGATTCTTCTTGGTCTGATAGTCGTGCTCATCGACGGTCACGGAGAACTTGACCTCTTTGATGACGATGACCTTCTGTTTCTTGCGGGCTGCGCGATCGCTCTTGTCTTTCTCGTAGAGGAACTTTCCGTAGTCCTGAATCTTGCAGACAGGGGGAACGGCGTTGGGGGAGATCTCTACCAGGTCGAGCGAGCGCTCGCGGGCCATCTTGAGGGCGTCAAAGGGAGCCATGACGCCAAGCTGTTCGCCATTTTCGTCGATGACGCGAATCTCGCGGGCGCGGATGCGTTCGTTGGTGCGGATAAAAGACTTGGCGGAACGTTTATCAATCGGTGGAATAAGTCGCCTCCACAGCGGATCTTCTCAGCCGCTATGCGTTGTTTAGGGTTTAGATGCAAATCTCACGAAAGGTTGCACCGCAACGTGAAGTATAACACTTTGCGTACGAAGCCCCTTGGAATCAGTGACGAAGAAAGAGCATTCTGCTCTTCGCCAAGAGCATCACCGGCCATTCCACTCCCCGCCATCAGGCCCCCAACTTTGGAATCGGAGGCCCGATCATGTATGTTTGCACGGAAGCTCTCAGAAAGGAACCGAATGAGACGCCGCATTTTATTGGTCGATGACGAGGTCGCTGTTCTGCTGACCCTGAAGGCTGTGCTGGAGATCAGCGGCTTTGACGTGGATACGGCCGCCTCCGCGCGCGAGGGCGTTTCGAAGCTGCATACCCGCGAGTACCAGATGCTGATCACCGATATGCGCATGGAGCACGATGTCGCCGGTATCGAGGTGATCAAGGCTGCACGGTCGGCAAACTATCATCCCGCGGTTGCGTTGTTGACGGCCTTCCCTGTCGCCGAAGAGGATTGGCAGGAGATGGGTGCGGACCAGCTCCTGGTCAAGCCGATGCACACGCGAATTCTGCTGCAGCAGATTGAAGACCTGATCGCCTCTCACGAGCGAAAGCTGGCTGGTCTCGGCTTGACGTCAAGCGCGTCGAAGCCTGCCGCTAAAGCGACTGGCAAAAAGAAAGCAGTCGTCAAGAAAGCAATTGTCAAGACAGCAGCCGCGAAGACAGCAGCCGCGAAGAAAGCGGTCGCGAAGAAGGTTGCCGTTAGAAGGTCGCCGGCCAAGAAGGCTGCGGCCGCGAAGACTTCCATCCGAAAGAAGCCCGTCGCCAAGAAAGCCATCGTCAAAAAAGCCGTCGCGAAGAAGGCGACAAAGGCAGCCAAGTCGAAGCCTGCACGCCGTCGAACGAACTCCTGATTCGAACTGTTGCGAGTGCTAGTTTGAGGTGTGTTCTTTGATGTAGCTGCGCAGCGACAGATTGAGCTTGAGTGCTTTTTCCACGCCGCCATCGAGCATGCGCAGCCAGTCCGAAGCCGGTTCTTTCAGCTCGGTGGTGCTCAGAAGATAACTCGTCTGGACGATGATCTCGAGCGCATTACTCAGGTCGTGTGCGATTCTGCGCATCTCGACGGAGATATCTTCTGGAATCTTTTCGACGTTCGTCCCCTGGGAGAGAGCCTTCGGATCATTCATGTAAAGTGTCAGCCTTCCTTTGTGTCTAGACGCGTTTGCTGGGGAGAAGACTCGTAATCCTCGATCCTGTGTTTAGCGATCCTGTATTTCGTTACGTTCGTTATTGGATGCGCGAGCGCCCCTCCCCGGACGCCTCACCTCTCCAGCGACCTCGCTTCCGGCAATGCCGCTGGAAGCCACATTGACAGCAGCTTCCGCGTTTGTAAAACTAGAGACTCGCGGTTAGCGTGCTCCGGCCTTTACGGTGGGGCGAATGACACCGTGCCGTAGTGGCGGAATTGGCAGACGCGCATGGTTCAGGTCCATGTACTCGCAAGGGTGTGGGGGTTCGAGTCCCCCCTTCGGCACCATTACTATTTTTAATAGTTTAAAACGGCTTTTACTAGCCGTTTTACTATTTGCTGGCAACAACTGGTTTCGGCTGGCTCTCGCTGGCGACCGTTGGAGTTCAGCAGCCTCAGCCAAACTACGCTCCCATCGAAATTTCTGAGGAGCTTTTGTGGCAAACAAGATTGCTGTTGTCTATCAACACGTAAAAATCAATAACCAGTGGACGTTTCAGAAGGCACCCACCATGCGTCGGCGCTTTTTGTCCGACGGTGCCTGTTACATCAGCTGGTATGAGGGCACTAGAAAGTGAATGGAGCGTGTGGGCCCCGATCTGTCCTCTTATCGGAGCCCTGAGCCTGAAACTGCGAGCATTTTGCGCTCGCTTGCGAGCCAGTCGCGAGAGCTCTGGCAGGCAGATATTGCGACCCCCCAAAAATACTGCAGACGCTTCGATGTATCCCACGCGGTCATCCGCCTTGACGAGTATTTTGCCAAGATCGATCCCGGCCGCATGGCGCACAACTGAACTGACAAACCCATGCTCGGTGCACACTTCAACGCACCGGTATTTCAGCTTACAAGGAAGGATCGCCGGTCCGATACATCGACGTCCCTCCGCCGTTGACCGGGTTTCCGTCCATTGCTGCACCAAAGTTCAGACTGCCCAGGCTGCCGTCCCGCTCATAGCTTTATTCGGCATCTGAGTCTCCTGATGGGTCCACCACAGGGTGCAGCCGGGTTGGCCAAGCGAACCGAAATGGAAAGTACTGTTGTTGCCACACGCTCAACTGATGGCTCTGGCCAGCGCGGCGAGTTGAGATTCCACGCCACCGGCAATTGGTCGTATGATCGCCCATGCTCGGGCATTGACAGAGCCAACATCTTTGGCTTTCGAAGACGGAGCAACCCAACGACGACTCATGAAAGAGGTTATCGATGAATCGGCGAACACTGGCGATGGTAGCAGTCGTTGTATGTTGTACGTTGGCGCTACTCATGACCCTGACCAAACGAAAGGTGTCGCCGCGGAGTAAATCCGCCCTTTCAGACTCGGTTTACAACCCGTACCCGCCTGGCATCCTTCCACCCAATTTGGATTCCGAGATAGCTCGTGTTCAACGGGAAGTGGAGGTCATCGAAGGCCGAGCGCTTGCTCGGTGGCACGCGTTGCCGCCCCCGATTCTGACAGGTCAGCCGCCCGTGCTCATGAATGTCGGAACTGAAGCTACAGAGACGCTCGGCGAGCTCATGATGTTTGACCAGAACATATCACCCAACAGAAATCAAGCGTGCGCGTCTTGCCACATGCCATACGTCGGTTTCGGCGGGCCGATCCCTTCGGTCAACCTGACAATAACCGCGTATCCCGGAACGGCTCACATTCGGGCGGGCAAGCGGACACCGCAACGACACCCGTATTCACCGTTCTTCCCTGTGCTGCAATACAACCCGGTACAGGGTCAATTCTTTGGTGGAAACTTCTGGGATTCACGCGCGACCGGGTATTTGCTAAGGATTCCCGACGCCGAACAGGCACAGGGCCCTCCCGTCGATACGCAGGAGATGGGCCTCCCCGATACTGCCTGCATCGCATTCCGGCTTTCGCAGGCTGAGTACCGGCCTCTTTTTGAGGAGGTATGGGGCAAGGGCTCGCTCGATATCAACTTTCAACATGAGACGGAGCAGATCTGCACAACCCCTGGGGGGGCTGCGGTGTTTGGCGGGAGCACCACCCCGATTGCTCTAAGTGCAGCCGACCGAACACGCGCCAATGTGGTTTATGACCGTTGGGCGCAGTCGATTGACGCATTCGAGCAGTCCGCGCAGGTGAGCGCCTTCTCTTCGAAGTTCGACGCGTTTCTGGCGGGCAAGTACAAGCTCACGCAAGAGGAGATGGCGGGATTCAAGCTCTTCAACGGCAAGGGCAACTGCAACTCATGTCACCTGGACGGAAGAGGAACCACTTTAAAGTCAAACCAGACCGACACCAGTGCTGCCGCCATGGTGAACCCTCTGTTCACGTGCTTTGGCTCGGCGAATGAGGGCGTGCCACTCAATCCGCGAGATTCTTTCTATTACGAGAACAAGCCGGATGCATACGGATTCACGGCCAATCCTTACGGTTTCGGCTACAGAGATTTGGGACTTGGGACCTTCCTCAGAAGCGGGTTCGGTTCCGGTCCCAACCCGAACATGAATTGGAAGCAGTACGCACCTACTGTCGACGGCCAGATGCAGGTGTCTTCGGCGCGCGATGTGGCCATGACGCCGGCACAATGTCCTTCCACAGAGGCACCCGGGCCGTACTTCCAGAAGGGGTTTTTTCACAACGGCTACATCAAGAGTCTGAAGCAGCTCGTGCATTTTTACAATACGCGCGACAAGTATGCGTATCCGGTCACCTCCGGACATTGCCCGAAGGGAACGACCGAAAAAGTCGATTGCTGGCCTATGCCGGAGGTTCGGAACAATATCGATATGACCAGCGGGAATCTTGGCCTCACGGATAAGGAGGAGAATGAGATCGTTGCGTTTATGCAAACATTGTCGGACGGTTTCACGAGGCCTTACCTCAACAGCGATACTTTTACGGGCGCTTGTATGAGGGGTGGTTCGGCTGCGACGCAAGGAAACGAGCTGTTGATTCCGACTCCGCCTCTACCGTCCTGCGCGTTGGCAGTCTGCGGCGTTGCGCCTGTCCCCAAACCGAATATTCCGTAGCACCAACGTCAAACGGCGGCATGTGCCTTCGATCATCTGTCTAGGAGTTTTTTGAGGTGTGAATTTGAACAGAGCCCTCGTAGCTTTGACGATCTCGGTTTTGAGCGGCAGCCTGTCTGCACAGGAGAGTCCGACGACTCCAAAAGCTCTGCAGGTGCGGATTATCCAGGGGCCGAAGATCGAGTTGGCGATGGAGCATTTGACGATTATCAACTGGACGACGAACAATCCCGGTGGCTCACCCGTGCATTACGGAATCGTGCACTATGGCAGGGATCCAAAGAGCCTGACCGAGACCGCAAAATCTCCGATCAGGTTGAACCCGGATCACGCATCGACGGTTTTTCGCGTACGCCTCGATAACCTGGAACCACAGACGACCTACTACTACACCGTTGACTCGATGGAGGCCACTGGCAAGAGCGATGGAGTGAAGAGCTCGGTCAACCACTTCACTACCCCTTAGCTAGCCCAGTCCACTTGGCCGAGAGAAGTCGTCTTATCGGACAAGTAGTCCTCGCCAATCCACTGTTGAGCTAAAGCCAGTCTATCCACAGATAATTTTGGAATGGAAACTGTTTGCGATTCTGTCGTTTAAGAGATCGGCCTAGGATTCCTCCTCATAAGTCGGCTTGTTAGGAAGCTAATGTCACTGGCGGATGACGGGCTATAGGAAAGTTGCTCTTCTCCTTGATCTTCGCCCCGGCTAACTTCCTGTTTGCCGACCACTCGGAAGTCTCGTCATAACGCGGGCGCTTGAACTAAGCCCCTGCTATGCATAGCCCGGGATTTCGGCACTCTCGAAAGGACTGGATGCTCTCAGGGGCCGCTAAGCGCGCCTATCAACCTGTGATCACTCCCTCATCGCGATTTCCGAGCTGATGTCGCTTTGGGCCTTGGGAGATGAAAAAAATAGGTTGCTTTCCAAGGCGAACGGAAGCGCCCTCTCGAAAAAGGGCGGGGACTGATCCCCATTCTGATTGCATTGCAATAGCACGGGCGGTCCTGAACGTGGCTGTATGGGTTGCGGGAGCAATTCCGACTACAACGTGATGTGGTCAGTGACACGCGAAACGATGACGGGAAGTATACGGCAGTTTTTCAAGGATTGGGGACCCACCTTACACCCTGGTGTCGATCTTGGGGATGAATGGGCATCTGGGTGGACGGATACCAGCGAGGCATGCCATGCCAAAAAGAAGTACCCGCGTAACGCTGTCGAACAATACGCCTTTCACCTTAACGCTGCTTGACCCCGCGATCTCATCAAACGATCCGTGTCATGGCAGTTGGACGGACGGAGGATGGCGACCGCCACCGCAAATCCAGCCGCAAACACATGGCGCCTGGCAGTCTGAGTCCTCCGGCATTGCCACTGGAACGGAAGGCTGGGTCAAATATTTGATTGATCCCGGAATCCCCTGCCCGCAAGAGTTGATCTTCATTCACTGGGACAATCCGTTTGCATGGGATAGCGGCACAAAGCCAATAGATTTCACGGTCAGCACTTCTGATGTTACGCCTCCGTGTAATTCCAATATAGGAGTGTGGGGTTTCCCCGGCAGTGGCGTATCTCCTTCGGGCTGCCGTCACGAACTTTTCGGGGCCGGAGCAAGCGGTGGGGGGTTGCAGGGCGTGACCTGGTGGGATGCCGTGATGAATTGGCCGATTCTTTTGGCCTTTACTATTCTTGGCGATGCGGACGTCAATCTTGAGTTTACGATTGGGTTGCGGCTGGCAGGCAGCGTGGATCAGACGATATTTTCCTTTTATAACGGAAGCCAAGGCTTACGTTCAGTGGCTAGTGCGGCCAAACAGCCGAGTTTGCGAACGCTCTTCAGAATGTGAAGTGTCCCAAGGAGCATCACTTGAGACCGACAGCCGGGAGCAACGAAGTATGTCGAAATTACTTTCGACTATAACCTCGCGGCCGCACGTTCCATGTTGCTGAGCATTGCAGTTGAGGCTTTGCTTTCTGAGCGGGTAGCGCGGTGACAGTTATACAAAGACCGTAACCATAACAATCCATGCTGAGCAGGTTGTACTGAGATGGCCGGCTTATGGGAAGGCTTTTCGAGGTTCTGTCCCTGCTCCGGGTGAGTCACGGGCTATCCGGAAGTAATCCACGTTTTGCTGGAAAGCTCTGGACGCGGTTCTGCACCGAATCGGCGCGGAATCATAGACTCTGACTCCGGGACAACCTGTTTAAACTGAATGGGCATCAGCAACTCTTCAGGCAGCCGCCGCTTAGGATATGGGTGACGGGGTATACAGAGCTACCAGTGAGGTTTCCAGTTGTTACGGTAGGGACTATACGTCCACCATGACTCATAGCGCGGCATTTAGTATCTGAGACACATTTCATGCAATCACGGAGTGAGATCATCTCGGAACTCCTTACTCGCAACGTACAGATACCTCAGCAGACGCTTTTCGCTCATCAAAACATGTACACAGGAGAGGAACCGTTGCAGTCCCTCGAAGTTAGTCTTGCCTTCCGCTGCGACCAGTTCCTCTTTCCTTTTCTCCCGTGCGTGATACCACTGCTTCGCGATCCGAGCCGCGCTCTCGGTTGTATCTTGTACGCGGATGTGTCGAAACTTCGCTCGCTCCATGAGGCGTTCATTCTCTCCAGGCGGGCTGTACACGTAAAAGCCGATCGAGCTACGCGTAGCGATCTCTTCGTGGGAAACCATTCCGCCAATTATCAGAGCGTCACTGAACAGCATCCGTCCGCCGGGATTTAGTACGCGAAACATCTCAACCAATACCTCGGGGCGTCCTGGAAGATGGCACAGAACGTCATTCGAGAACACTGCATCAAAGGTGTTGTCGTCGAAAGGTAGATTCTTCGAGGCGTCACACTGTTCAAAACGCACCTGGGAAGCGAGACCTCTTGCCTGCGCAAGCTGGTTCGCATTGCGAACTCCCGGTTTGTTAATGTCCAGCCCTATGAGCCGACAGCCCACTTTTTCTCCAAGGTGCAACGCATATCCCCCCGAACCGCACCCCACTTCCAGCACAAACGAATCGGATCTCAGCCCCAGCAGTTGGGGGATTGCATTAGATTCTTCCGTTGTCACCCAGCTCGTTTGCCCGAAATCCTTGCCATAGGTCTCGATGCGCACCTGGCGGTAGGTCGCCGACTCATAATTTCCATAAGCACTATCGTAGAGATCCACTTTCCGTGACATGTTAGAGATCCTCCTCGACCAGGCTCTACGGCGGGGGATTAGAACCCGAACCCAGATTAGCAATCATCCGACGTCGCTATGGCAAACCCGAAATGCCACTTCCTTGAAGGATATAAAGGACTCCGGCAGAGCCCGTCGTGTAGAGTTGGCTGTTCGTCACGAATGCGAGGCCATTCGAGCCCCAGCGAGCCATTCGTGTCGGATATCCGAGGACATCGGGAATCACAATTGAATTCAGCAGACCTCGAGTGTTGAGGTCGAAGATATTGAGCGTGTAGGATGTTGCGCCCTGACCGGAGTTGTTCGAGCTAGAGGAGCTGAGAACGAAGGCTCGTTTGAGAGTGGAATCGGTTACGACGGCCACTCCTGAAGGGAACGTGCCGACTTGTGCTGGACCCACTGGATTCGTAATGACTCCCGAATCACTGTAGATCAGATTTGTCCCGGGGTCGAAATGGACCCTGAGCCCAAGATTGCCACTGTTGAGGGCGCCCGCGACCGTGACGCCGGTGGATGACACGGCAAACCCGCCAAGGCTCTGGGGCTGACCACCATAATCGGACTGCCCATAGAGCGTGGTGGTGTCTGCACCCCAAGCGAGGGTCGAGAAGTCAAATGCACCGGAGCCATACACCACGAAGCCGGGGCGCGGGGTGGCACTATCGTAGATGGCTAAATTGCCACATCCTCTGGGTTCTACGTTGTTGTTCCCACTCGTCACGGCGATGGACTGAGGATTGCCCGGTGCAACCTTGACCTCTGTCGCGAACGTACAGCTGCCGTGCGTTCCCACAGTGTTTGCCGGGTACCCTACGCCTGTGGGTATGGTTAGATCGAGCGAGAAAGACGGCAGCGCATAGCGCTGAATGATGGCCTGCCCGTAGAACCCGGAATAAAGGTACTGGTTGTCGTCAGAGAGCGAGATAACGCTTGGGTTGTCGGCGATGGGAACAGCCTGGGTTAGGGTGGGCTTCGTTGGGTCGACGACCGCAATCGTGTTGGGAAAGACGGGATCGCTGCCGGGAACAGCGACATAAAGCAAGTTGTGTTTACTGTCCCAGGCGAGATCCTGACCGGAGATGTCCAGGGTGTTGATCTGCGTACCTGGCCCCAGGTCAGGAAGAACCGTGAAACCGAGTGCGCCGGAACTGGCGGTTCCAACGCCATTTGTGGCCGCGATGCCACTCGCTACAGGGCTGGTGAGCGAGGAAGCAGGAATGGTGGCAACGATCTGTGTGTCGGAGACTGAATCGATCAGAAGAGTCTGGTTGTTCCATGTCACTTGTGAAGATTGCGTGAAGTCGCGGCCGGTGAGCGTAAACTTCACATCAGCGCTGCCGGCAGTGACTGCAGCGGGAGTGACAGAGATCAGGGTTGGCGAAGGGGCGACGTAACCGCCGGCGGGCGAAGAGATACCTGTGGGCGCGATGAACGAGCCGTCGATCAGGTAGATCTGCGACGAACCGTTGATCGCGAGACCGCTGGTACCCCACCGGACGATTGTCGAGCCTCCGGTGAGACCGTTGACCAACATCGAGTTGATGTAGTTGAACTGATCGAGGCCGAAGGCCTGAATGTATGTACCGTTCACGGGACCGTTGGGATAGAAGCCGTTGACGTTTAAGTAGAAGACGGTGCGCTGGGCGGTGTCGAGCGCGAAGGGATTTTCTTCGTAGCCGATGGTGTTCTGCACTTGAAGCTGACCAACATTCTGACCGCTGGCGGCGGTGACGACATCGCCATAGCCGTCGACCAGACGACCGGTCTTCGTGTCGAAGGCGAGATGCCTGACGAATTCGCCGAGTGCTCCGGGCTGGTCGCTGTGAAGTGTCACACCGCTGTTGTTGACGGAGAACGTGTCTTCATCTGCAGTGGAGATTATCGCGTTGGAGCCATAGAGAGTGGTGGCGTCGCTCCCCCAGACGAGAGTGTTGAAGTTGTTGTCAAAGCCCGTGGGAACTGCGATGTTCGAACGGACAACACCATCATCGAAGACAGCAACACTGCTGTTAACAGATGCGTTCTGAAGTGAAACGCCAACAGTATGAGGTTCTCCGGGAGCAGAAGCTACGGAAGTGGCGCTGTTGGGCTTGCCGTTGGCGCTGCCGAGACCGAAGGTGATGTCCGGCGTAAGCGATGGGAGGGTGAAGCGTTCGATCTGCCCAGTGGACGGGAGTGTTACGTAGACATAACTGCCGTCGGCGGTGACAGAGATGCCGGAGGGCTGGCTGGGGAGAGATGCGGCGGTAATCACTGTGCCCTGCAGCGGATCGATGGTGACTATGCTATTCGCATTGTTGGAAGAGCCTGAGAGAGTCGACGCGATAAGCAAATTGTGCGCGGGATCCCAGCCGAGATCAGCCGCCTCGATGTTCACGGTCCGAATACGGTTGTTGGCGCTGATGACATTGAGCGTCTGAGAGGCAGAAGTGCCGCCGCCGGGAGCCGGATTTGAGACAGCGATTGTGACGGTACCAACGGTAGAGACGGCGCTTGCGGGAACAATGACCGTGGCGGTCGTACCCGACGAGGAATCCGGCTGCGTTGGCGCCCCGTTGATCAGAACCGTCGAGGACGAGACGAAGTTACTGCCGGAGAGTGTGAGATAGAAATTTGGCGCACCAGCCGTGATCGAGACGGGAGAGATACTGCTGAGAACAGGCACAGGATTGACGACCTGAAACATTAGTTGATTGGAGATATTATTCGGCCATGCCGAGTCGTGAACTGTGACGATGAGATTGCCTGTGCTCGTCAGGGCTTGCGCTGAAATTGTGAACTGAATCGAGGTTGACGAAATGTAAGTGGTGGCTGCGGCGAGGTAATTGTTGATGTAGACGACGGACGTAGGTGTGAAGTAGGTGCCAGTCAAGGTAACGTTTACCGGCGACGAACCGGCCGTCGCAGTCGCAGGCGAGAGTGATGCGAGTGTCGCGGGCGGCTGGCTCAGCGTGACAGGAATTGTTTGTGAGCTGCCGCCACCTGGCGCGGGATTCAAGACAGCCAGGCTCAAAGTGCCAACAGTGGCCAGAAGCGCAGCTGGGGCGGACGCCGTGAGCTGGGTGGCACTGACGAAGGTCGTCGTCAGCGATGTTGTTCCGGCCATGACTACGGAAGACGAGTTAAAGTTTGTGCCGGTGAGAGTGAAGACCGTGTTCGGTGAGCCGGCATAAAGTAACTGAGGGGTGACGCCGGAGAGCGTAGGGGCGGGATTCGTAATCGAGACCTGCTGTGAAGAGGTGTTCCCGGTCGTGGACTGGCCGTCAGGATTGGTGACCGTGATGTTTGCGGTGGATCCTGTTGCGGCAAGATTAGCTGGAACGGCGGCGCTCAGCGCGGATGCGCTCGTAAAAGTAGTTGCGAGGGCAGTTGTATTCCAGTTCACCACAGCCTGGGGCTGGAAGTTGCTGCCAGTAATAGAAAGCGTGAAAGCCGGTGAACCGACTGGAACACTTGACGGAGAGATGCCTGTAACGATTGGTGCTGGCGTTTTTTGTTGCGACCCACCTCCGCCAGAGTTGCCGGAACCGCTGGAACAGCCGCCAAGAATGGCAAATAACCCGAAAAGGGACAGAGGGAAGAAGTGAGATATCCGGAATCGAAGAGACATGAAAAAACCTATCAGTCGCGTTGTCATGGGGACGTATGCGGCCATACTACGATATGTAACGTAATCGAGACAGAAAGAAAATGAATTGATCGACGTTGGGTAGTAATTGGCGGGTTCTCACTTGATGTGAACACGGCTCGTCTTGAACTCATCCTGACAACCTTCCGTATTTGCGAACCGCCAGTAGAGCGAGAGTTTTAAAGGTGCACCGCTGCGCGGTGGATGTCGCCGAGTTTGTCTTCGCCCAGGCCGTGCAGTTCGCTCTCGTTGAGGCGGCCACCGCTGAGGAGATTTGCGAGGACGAAGGGGAGGATCGAGTAGCGGTAGTCGTACTCGCGGTCGTTTCGTCGGCCTTCGTCGTTAGCTCTGTATTGCTACTTTCTCCAGCACAAAGTGCGTCGCGTATTCCGAAGCCATGCGATCGGTTACGCAAGATCCGAGCGCAGGCAGGTCCAGACCGTGCAACAGCGGCTCGCCCTGACCGAGGAGAACCGGCACCAACGCGAGATGCACGGAGTCGATCAGTCCGGCTTTGCAGACACCGCAATGACTATGCCGGCAAGCGAGGTTGAACATCCAAACCTTTCGCTCGCTTTGCAGCGAGGTTTGCTAAGGGAGAGTCAATTCCAATAATTGGACGCCATACCATCAATCGACCACGCAACTATGTTCGCCAAATTGAGCGAGTTGTTTGATTTCGGAAGAGCTGCGATGAATGACATGGTACGGCGCAGTGTTTTGCAGCATTCGAATCGGCGATAACGTACGGTTCGAGAAACCGCAAATGGCCGGCACGCATTTCCAGGAAGGTGTCGACCTGAACCGACTCAGGACTGACACCTACTGAACCGCCCGCGATAGCGTTTTACTGTTTTACTAATCATGCGTAGTATTAATGTTGTCAACGGCTGGACGCCGCTGGCAATAGCTGGAGTGAGCGATATAGTAAGTCTCTTTTGAATCATAATCTTAGAGGCGTAGCTGCCAATAAATAGAAGATGTTCGGGGCACGCAATTCGAGTCCCCCCTTCGGCACCAAAGTTTCAACCTCGGTTGCAGGCAGGCAGCTTTCAGTAGCCGCCAAGGGCAGCCGAGTGCGGGTCGAACCGGTCTCATCATCCGGAACTACCACCCAGCCATCGCAAAGGGACTATGCCCACTCAGCTCGATCAGATTCTTGCGCACACGCTCCTGCAGGTAAGAGCTCGCAAGGCGGTCGCGGACTTCGGGCTGCTCGAGAGCATGGCGGCTGCTCACATCCCGCGCGGCTTCCGTGCCGGCCTTCAAGCCGCAGCAAAGACCGGCCCAGCCATCATCGCCGAGATCAAAAAAGCCTCGCCCTCAAAGGGCCTCATCCGCAGCGACTTCTATCCCGCCACCCTGGCCAGGACCTTCGAGTCCTCCGGCGCCGCAGCCCTCTCGATCCTCACCGACGAGGAGTTCTTTCAGGGCTCGCTCGCCTACCTGCAACAGGCATCGAGCGTCGTAGACATTCCCTGCCTCCGCAAGGACTTCATCCTCGATCCCTTCCAGATCCTCGAAGCCCGCGCCTACGGAGCCGATGCGATTCTGCTCATCGTCTCCGCCCACAGCGACACCGCACTCAGCGATCTGCGCGACGAAGCCAGCTCCAGCGGCCTCGATGTCCTCTGCGAGACCCACGATCGCGAAGAGCTAGAACGCGCCATCGCCCTGGGCTTCGACCTCATCGGCGTCAACAGCCGCGATCTGCGCACCTTTTCCGTCCGCACCGAAGTTCTCTTCGAGCTCGCCGCATCCCTGCCGAAGTCCGCCGTCACCGTTGCCGAGAGCGGCATCCGCACCGCCGAAGACATCGCCAGTCTGCGAGCCGCCGGATACGATGCCTTCCTCATCGGCGAGACGCTGATGCGGCAGCCCGACCCCGCCGCCGCGCTCGCCACCCTTCTGGATCGCGAGTACTCCTCCGACATCTAACCAGAAGGCACAAGAAGGCCCGCCAGCGGAGCCGGTCAACCTCATGTGGATTAAGATCTGCGCCAACACCAACCTTGATGATGCGAAACTAGCCGCCGAGCTTGGCGCCGATGCGCTTGGGTTCGTCTTCGCCCCCAGCCCTCGCCGGGTCACCTCTGCCGAGGTTGCAAAGATCACGCCGCATCTTCCCTCCACCGTCGAGCGCGTAGGCGTCTTCTACGCAGTCGATGCCTACGAGATCGCCCGCGCAGCACATGAGGCTGGTCTCACCGCGGTTCAGCTCCACAGTGGCGTCGACTTCGCACTTCTGCATCGCCTCCACAAGCTCTTCGCAGGCCAGGTCTCGTTGATCCAGACAGTTCATTGGAACGTCGAGCCCGACGTAGCAAGCGGCGCCATCGTAGCTGCACAGTTGCGCAAGATTGCGGCCGACGGTCTGGTCGATAGAGTATTGATCGATTCGAAGGTAGGCGCAGCCCTCGGCGGCACCGGCGTCTCGTTCGACTGGGACACCGCGCGCAACATCTTCGACGAGGCCGCGCCTGAACTCAGGCTGATCGTCGCAGGAGGCCTCCGACCGGAAAACGTAGCAGAGGCCATTCAGGGGCTAAATCCCTGGGGGGTGGATGTCGCGAGTGGTGTGGAGTTGGAGCCGGGTAAGAAGAGCCCGGAAAAACTAGCAGCGTTTATCCGCAAGGCACGAGAGTCGAGGGGCGACTCGATCTAAGCCTAACGCCAGCTAAAACAAGCGATTAGGCGTGGTGCGAATACGAATGTTGAATGTGAGCCTTCGGGGCGCGGTCATGATAACCCTGTGGCCGCAAATGGCCTGTAGGCTGCTTTGGTGCCGCCAAGGCGAACGCAGGAGCCAGTGCCAGCAGTAACGCGATAGAAATATTCAGTTTCATAAGGCAACCTTTCTACGTGTTTATAAGACGCGTAGGCGATGTCCCCGGATTCACATTTCTCCGCCGGATCACCACAAATGCTGGGTATTTGGATATACCCCGAAAGCGGGACAAGCCCAGTATCGCCGCAAAAATAGCGATAAAAATTTGAATCCCTCCACTACGTGCCGCAAGCTGTATTACGCAACTGGTTATTACCCGCCTAGCGCCCTTTTGTCCATTCAATCCAACCACCCCGCCGCTCTCTTGAACGTCATTGAAAACGCGGGGTTTATATACTTGCTTTTGGCAACTATTTGAAGTTAGACTCCCCTATGGCTATCAGCAACCTCGAAGAACGGAATCAGGTCTCTGCGGTACGAGAGTTCAACCGCTTCTACACCGCGCGGCTGGGCTTGTTGCGAAGGCGGCATCTGGACGGAGACTTTTCGCTGACGGAGGCTCGGATTCTGTATGAGATCGGAGCCAACCCACGACAGACCGCATCCTCGTTACGCAACACGCTCGGCCTCGACGCCGGATACATCAGTCGAAGCCTCGCCCTGCTCACCCGGCGAAAGCTGGTGCGCCAGATCGCCTCAAAGCAGGACGGCCGGGAGAGATTGCTTACACTCACGCCAACAGGAGACAGAGCCGTAGCGCGGCTCAACGAACAGTCTGAGTTACAAATACAACAGCTGCTCGCTGACCTTGATTCCTCCGACCGCGAGGTGCTGGTTGATTCGCTCGCGAAGGTTCGCTCCATTCTGAGTCGGCCGAAAGAATCTTCTCTGCGAATCGTTCGCGTATCGAAGTGCAGCGACGAGGTCCTTCAACTGCTGAAGGAGTACTACGATGCAATCGATGTCGTTGTACGCGATACACTCCCGGCAATACAGAAGATCATCGACGAGCCCTCCTCTGGTGTGTGGCTCGCCTACCTGGAAGACAAGCCCGTTGGCTGCGTCCTGCTGCGAAAGATGACAACCATTCCGTTTGCCGGCGAGTGCAAGCGGCTCTACGTGCAGCCTGCTGCCCGCGGGCACCGCATCGCAGACAAGCTGCTGGACGCGCAGGAGGAGTTCGCTCGAAGCAGAGGGTTGCGTTGGATCTATCTTGATAGCCATGACGGTCTGAAGACTGCAATAGCTCTGTATCGAAGACGCGGCTACGTCCCATGCGAACGCTACAACGACAATCCCCAGGCGACTGTCTTCCTTCGCAAAAACATCCTGCCGGACGGGCCCACTGCGCGTGGGGCGGTCACTTCGTGACGTGTGTACCTTGTCTGGGCGAGGCTACATGCTTCGGTCCTCCCGTTGGTCGGCACAATCTGACTAGCGACCAACGGGAGCATCACGCGAAGCGGTATACACGTCACGAAGTGACCGCTGCCTGCGTAGGGCGCCCGTCCGGCAGGACAGTTTCTACCGGTTCAGCTCCCGCACCAGAAAGGCATACTGATCCACCGTCGCCTCAATCCTCTTGCTGAGCGGCATTCCAGCCCCATGTCCCGCCCGTGTCTCTACACGGATCAGGATCGGATTCGTGCCGCCTTGTGCGGCCTGTAAGGCCGCCGTGTACTTGAAGCTGTGCGCCGGGTAAACACGATCATCATGATCGCCAGTGGTGATCAGTGTCGCCGGATAAGCCACGCCCTGCCGGATATTGTGCAGCGGAGAGTACTTGTAGATCGCAGCAAACTCCTCCGCGTTCTCTGAAGGAGATCCATACTCCTCCTTCCACGCCCAGCCAATCGTGAACTTGTCGAAGCGCAACATATCCATCACGCCAACCTGCGCGATCACGGCGCCGAACAGATCCGGCCGCTGCAACTCGCATGCGGCAACCAGCAATCCGCCGTTGCTTCCGCCGGAGATGGCCAGCTTCGCCGCCGAGGTGTACCTGTTCGCGACGAGCCACTCCGCTGCGGCAATGAAGTCGTCGAAGACGTTCTGCTTCTTCAGCCGCGTTCCCGCCTCGTGCCACGCCTCGCCATACTCGCCACCGCCGCGCAGGCTGGGCTGCGCGTAGACCCCGCCCATCTCCATCCACATCACATGCGCGGAAGAGAACTCCGGCATCAGCGGCACATTGAATCCGCCATACGCGTACAGCAGCGTCGGCGCACTCCCGTCGAGCACAAGGCCCTTCTTGTGGCTGATAAACATCGGCACACGCGTGCCGTCCTTGCTGTTGTAGAAGATCTGCGTCGTCTCATAGAGCACCGGATCGAACAACAGCTTCGGCTGTCGATAGACGGTTGATTGGCGCGTCTTCATATCGAGCCGGTAGATCGTACCCGGCGTCGTAAAGTTGGTGAACTGGTAGAAGGTCTCAGTGTCCTCGCGCAGTCCGCCGAAGCCGTACGCCGTGCCAATCGCCGGCAGCTTCAGTCGCTCGAACAACTGCCCGTCGAGACTGCGAAGTTCGATCAGGCTCTGCGCGTCGGCGAGATAGTTCGCGATGAACGTATTGTCGATGATCGAGATATCGCTCAGCTTGTTCTTGCTCTCGGGAATCACCGTCTTCCAGTGTTCGCGCTCAGGATGATTCAGGTCGATGGAGATAACCTTGCCGTTGGGGGCATCGAGCGTGGTGAGCAGCCAGAAGAGAGTGCCATCGTTGTTGATCGGGGCGTAGGTCGCGTCCGCGGTATCGATCAGCCGCAGAATCGCCGACTCAGGCTGTTCGAGATCCTTAATGGCGATCTCGTTGTTCGGATTTGTGCCCTTGGATTGATAGAGCACCAGGTATCGCCCGTCGTCGGTCACCTGTGCCCCGAGGTTCAACTCCTTATCGTCGGGACGGTCGAAGATCAGCTTGTCTTCGCTCTGCGGCGTGCCGAGCCTGTGAAAGAACACCTTGTGAAAGTAGTTCGCCGCCTTCAACGCCTCGGCCTCTGGCGCGTCGTAGCCCTCGTAGAAGAAGCCGCTGCCGTCCTTGAGCCACGCGGCCCCGCTGAACTTCGACCACTCGACAATATCGGGCAGATCCTTGCCGGTCGTGACATCGCGGACATGCCACTTCATCCAGTCGCTGCCTGCGTCCGCAATCGAGTAAGCCGCCAGCGATCCATCGTCGGTGATGCTGAGGCCGCTGATCGCAACCGTGCCATCGGCCGAGAAGGTGTTCGGATCAAGCAGTACCTTGGGTTCACCCTCCAACCCCTGCTGCCAGTAGAGGACGTTCTGATTCTGCAACCCGCTGTTGTGCGAGTAGAAGTATCGCGCGCCGCGTCGCGCAGGAGCGGTGTATCGCTCGAAGTTGATCAGCTCCATCAGCCGCTTCTGCATCGCCTCGCGAGAGGGAACCTCCGCAAGATAGCTCTGTGTCAGTTCGTTCTCGGCGTCCACCCAGGTCTTCAACTCCGCGGAGTCAACATCCTCCATCCACCGGTAGGGATCGTTGACAGAAGTGCCAAAGTAAGCGTCCGTCTGCTCCACCTTGCGGGCAGTGGGATAGGTGAGAGCTGAATTCGTTTCAAGGGAGGGTGAAGCAACAGCAGAGCTTGTAGTCATCAGGTCAACTTTCGGTTCAACTCTCGGTTCAATCTTGGTTCCGGGGGGAGGTAGGTCAGACAGCCACCCTCGGACTATAACTTAGATGAGTAATCCTGAAGTAAGTCGCCGCGAGACAGTACAGATTCCTATCGGGTGGACGCAAATGGGAAAGACCTCTTTCCCGGACGTGAAATCCAGAGGCCAAAATCCGGACGCGAAAATCCGGACACGAAAATAAAGTTGAGAAACGTGGCGCATCGTTCGACTCCGAAAAAGTGACGGCTAAAACACCACGTCAGCCATGCAATCCACCACGATCACACCACGATTTAACCATCGCAAAACACCACAAAAATGCAAAACCCCCAGCAAAAACCACCTCTTTGCCCCAAACCATTTTTTTTGTAATCAAAACCGAAATTCACTCCGTTTAGACTTGAGCTATGCGGACTCTCCACCCCGTCCTCCTGCTCTGCGCCGCACTCCCAGCCATTGCCCAGACCGCGCCGCCGACGGACAACCAGAGCTACACCCTCAAAGCCCAGTCCAATGTGGTCCTGGTCCCAACCACCGTCCAGACCAAACACGGCGAGATGATCTACGAGCTCAAGCCGGAGCAGTTTGTCGTTGAAGACAATGGAGTTCCCCAGGCAGTTCACGTCGATCAAGACACGGACTCCCTCGGCCTGTCGCTCGTCGTCGTCGTCCAATGCAGCCGCGCCGCAGGCTACGAGTACCCCAAGCTAAGCGGCCTCGGCTCCATGATCGATGGCATCGCCGGCGACGCCCCGCGCGAGGTCGCCATCGTCACCTACGGCTCCGCGCCGCTGCTGCTCGGCAAGTTCTCGAACAGCGTCGACGCCATGGCCCGCGCGCTTGCGCAGCTCGAGCCCTGCGACGATCCCGAAGCCTCAACGCTCGACGCCGTTGCCTACGCGACGAAGCTGTTAGAGGCTCGCCAGAACCACTATCGCCACGCAATTCTGCTGATCAGCGAGACCCGCGACCACGGCAGCACAGCCAAGCCGGCCGAGGTGGTTGCTGCGCTTGGGAGAACCAATACCGTCGTCGACTCCGTGGCGTTTGGGCCAGGAAAGACGGAGGTTATGAGCGATCTGAAGTACGGCGGCGGCAGCGGGCCGATCGGTCTTCTGGTGATGGCGGTGAACGCCCTGAAGAAGAATGCGGCGCATGAGCTAGCTGCGCTCTCCGGCGGCGAGTATATCAACTTCACCACGCAGCGAGGCTTCGATGAAGGTCTGCATCAGCTCTCGAATCACGTCCATAACTACTATTTATTGAGCTTTCAGCCGCATGCCGAGGCGAACGGCGAGCCTGCGTCGGGAATGCACAGGATACGGGTCAAGATCCCCGATTATCCTGAGGCACGAATCCGCTTTCGCGAGAGCTACTTTGCCGGCGAGCTGGATGCCGCCGCGGCAAACACGAACTGAGGCATCGAACGCTCAGTTGAACAACATGGTTCGAGATCGTTCGTTGGGTGGCTGAACTTTCAGGAAGGAGCATACTAGGAGTCCGATGACAGGCGATGAAGCGGAACGCTGCTTCTGCCGATAAGGGAACTCCGGGCTGGTTATGGGTATTGGTTCTCTCAATGAGACAGTAGAGGATCGTGGATCGTCTCTGTGGCGACTGACGACGGTCGCGCTGGTGCTGGTGTGCCTGGGCTATGCCGCGTTGCTGCTGAATATCCGGAGCTGGGACAACGGCGGGGTCACGATCCTGTGGCCTTCAAACGGTCTGCTGCTGGGGGTCCTCTTGTGCTCGAGGCGCCGACAGTGGGCGGCTTATCTGGTTGTAGGCTTTGCGGTCGATCTTGGGCTCAACCTGGCGTTGACGTTTGCACCGTGGACCTCGGTTTATCTTGCCGGCTGCAACATGCTGGAGGTCGGCATTGCGGCTGCGCTGATGTACCGGACGATCTCGCCCAATCCAGACCTTACCCAACGCAGGCAGTTGATGAGCCTGCTGCTGTTTGGTGTTGTCTTAGCGCCGGCGATCGCCTCGGCGCTGGCTCAGTTGAGCATCTCGAACCTTCATGCGGTGCCGAGATTTACCGCGGCCAGACACTGGTTTGTGGCGGATGCTCTTGGGATCGCGGTGATGACGCCGTTGTATCTGTCGTTCCGGCAGAGGGAGCAGTTTCCCGGCCGATCCCGGCTTGAGGTTGCTGGACTGTTGACGCTGCTGGTCGTTGCTGCTTTGGGAGTCTTCTGGCAGACGCGGTTTCCACTTCTGTTCCTGCTCTTGCCTGTGCTGCTGCTGCTTGGCGCTCGTCTGCGCCTGGCAGGCTCTGCGCTTGGGCTGTTGATTGTGTCGATCATCGGCGGATATCTGACGATTCGGGGACAGGGTCCGATCGCACTGGTGCACTCCGGCTCTTCGATGACAGGCGATCTGCTGCTGCAGTTCTTCGTGGCAGTCTCGATGCTGGTGCTTTATGTCGTTGAGGTTGTGATCGCCGAGCGCGAGAGGCTGCAGGTCAACCTGAAGTCCAGCGAGACGCTGTTTCGTCTTTTGGCTGAGGCTTCGAACGATGTGATTGTTCTCTCCGATTTATCTGGCGCGCGGCGGTATATTTCGCCGGCTGTGACCACCGTGCTGGGGTGGGAGCCCGGAGAACTGGTTGGTCACACTCACCTTCAGATCGTTCATCCGGACGATCTTGCTGCGGTGGAGGCCTTGATGCGGGCTTGCCGTGAGGGGGGGCCGGTCGAGGCGTTGATCTATCGGTGCGCCAGAAAGGATGGAAGCTATGTCTGGATGGAGGCGAGCATGCGGCTCTATCACGACGAGACGACGTGGGAGCCTATTGGTTTCGTCAACGTGGTGCGGGATGTGACTGCTCGCAAGACGGCTGAGGAGGAGCTGAACCGTGCCTTCCGGCTGGTGGAGAATCTTGCGATGGCTGATGGCCTCACCGGCGTAGCCAACCGGCGGCGGTTCGAGGAGAAGATGGACAACGAGTGGCGGAGAGCGATGCGCGATCGCTCTCCGCTTTCGGTGTTGATGATTGATGTCGATCACTTTAAGCCTTACAACGACCTTTATGGGCATGTGATGGGCGATAGCTGCCTGCGCCAGGTTGCCGTGGCGGCGCAGGAGGTGATTCACCGCTCGTCGGACCTGTTCGCCCGGTATGGGGGCGAGGAGTTTGTGGCGGTACTGCCGAACACCGACAGCAGCGGCGCGCAGCTGGTGGCCGAACAGATTCGACGGACGGTGGAGATGCTTGGCCTGCCGCACTCGGGCAGTCCCAGCGGGGTGGTGACGGTGAGTATCGGCTGTGCGACCAAGACGCTGGGGTATGACTCAGCTTCGACGGTGCTGGTGGATGAGGCGGACCAGGCGCTCTACCAAGCAAAGTCCGCGGGCAGAAATCGGGTTGAGGTGGCTGCGGCTTCGACGATCTCTAGTTAGCCGGGTACCCCCATCCCCCCCCCCATATTACCCGCGCGTAAAGTCTTTATTTTTAATGATTTACAAGCTATAGCCAGCTGCAAAAACTAGATTCCAAAGGGTTTGCCTGCAGATTCGTGCAAACAAAGGGGTTACGGTTATGTCTCTCCTCCTCCATCGGAAAGCAACAAAGAGGGTGATGAAAAGTACCCCCCGAAACGAAGGGCAGGCCTCAGCGGCTAAAGCCGCAATGCAACCAAAGCATTTGCGGCACGGAGACCCAAGGCTAAAGCCTTGGGCTACCAGCCGTGCCCTTAAGCAAAACAGTTTTTTTAGCAGCCTCCATAGGAAAAGCCCCGGGGTTGGCCGGGGCTTTTTCGATCTGTATTCAGTATAGCGGATGGAGGGTAACTGATACGCCACGCGAATCTGCTGGATTGGCGCGGGTTTTCGTGGTGAGGGGGCTTGACAGGATCTTTGATCCTGTTCGTGCGAAGGAGACCGTCTCAGCGCAAAGTGATTAAATTGCAGCCGTAGTTTTGCGCAGCAAGCGGAGGCGGAGATGGAGAAAGAGAGTTCTTTTGCTACTCGCACTTTAAGCATCATCGGCTTTGGTCTATTGGCATTTGCTATCACCATTCTCGCCGGCGGTATCTGGAGTGCCCTGCTCGTCACCAATCTTCGGAGCAGCCCTGCGGTTCCCTGGTCCGTTCCCGTGATGACCCTTCTGCTGTGGCTGATGTGGAGCTATCTGGGTGGAAAGGGATGGCCACGGAGCACATCCGATGCGCGACGCCACTACTTGCGGGCCAACAGAAGATCTGCTCGGACCTACCTGTGGTCATTCGCTGCTGGTGTTCTATCTGTGGTTGCGTTGGCTGGATACTGGATCGTGCTGTTCCGATTGGTCAAGATGCCACCCAACGCACTCCCAGATATGTCGAGTTATCCCCGCATGACTGTAGCCCTCATGATTCTGATGGGGTCCCTGGTTGCGCCATTCATGGAGGAGGCTGGGTTTCGCGGATATTTTCAGGTCGCGCTCGAACGGGAAGTTCGCGGTTGGGTCGCGGTCACCGTCTCCTCCCTCGTGTTTGCCTTCGCGCACTTCGCTCATGGCATCTTGTGGCCAAAGCTTCTGGTGTACTTTCTTGTGGGCGTTGGGTTTGGCACGACGGCGTATCTCACCAACTCTACGCTTCCGGCCATTCTGCCTCACATGATCGGCGACCTGACATTTTTTACCTTGGTGTGGCCGCATGACGTAGCGCGACGACTGGTCCGGGACGGTGGAACTGACAATTGGTTTTGGATACACGTGATGCAGGCGATCGTATTTACGGTGCTGGCAGTTTGGGCCTTTCAGCGGCTGGCTGCGGAAGTGCGCCCTGCGCGTGGCCACCCCGTAAACGAAGACCTGTTTGCGGGGACCCCGGTTCGCGGCGATCACTTCGTGATGGGTATACCCCTTCGGTTGGCCGCTCCCGTTGGTCGCGAGGAAGATGATTCCGACCAACGGGAGGGCCACGCGAAGCTCTAAAAAGGCGTGCGAACGCCCTAGGTGATGACGGGGAGTTGAAGGGTGGTGCCGACGTTGATCTTGTTGGGGTCGGCGATGTTGTTGGCCTGGGCGATCTGAGGATATTTGCTGGCGGTGGCGTAGAAGAGCTGGCTGATGGCGCCGAGGGTGTCGCCGGATTTGATGGTGTAGGCCTGGGTGTCGCCGCCGGTGTTGGCGATCTCGTGGTGGAGGTCGGAGTAGGTGGGGTCGGCTTTTTTGATGTTGTCCCAGACGCGCTCGAGGATGACTCTGGAGGGAACGGTACCTTTGATGTGGAGCTGCTCGCCGTCGAGGTCGACTGCGTCGAGGGTGGCTCCGTAGGGGGCGAACTTCTGCAGGGATTCAATGACACCGGCGTACTTCTGTTTCAAAGCGTTGAGATCTGCCATGACGTAGCTTCTCCTTGGTCAGCTTGGCTGACTGTTGTGTGATGCTGTTTTGGGAGTGAGCGCTGTGGCCCCGGCGCCTGCTCGAAGTAAGTCCCGCTCTCGAAAAGATGACGGGCTAGACGAATTTGCTGAGAAGACTCTGCGCCATGCTGCCCATCGAGCTGGTCGGGGTAGCCTGCCCGTTGGGAGCGAAGTGCTGGATGACCATAGGCAGGACGGTGGCGAGGGCTACCTGGACGATCTGAGGCGAGACGCCGGCTTTCGCTGCGGTCGACTCGATGAGGCCGGTTCCGCTGAGGCCCTGCTGCACTTGTTCGGGAGTGGCTGTTGTGGCCTGACCTGCGCCCCAATTGTTGACGTGCTCGGCCATTCCGTTGTTCTTGAAGGCGTCGAGAACGCCCTGAATTCCTTCGGGGTGCTGGGTGAGCGCTTCAATAAAGCCACCTGCAACTTTGGCCTGATCGGTGCCGGCTGCGGCTCCGGTCTGACCAGCGAGTGATTGAATCATATCCATAATTCCCATGTTGTTCACCTCGCCCCCAATATATGACCGATTTAGGACAAGTGCCGCGGTTCGAGAAAAATATTTATTATTGATTTGTCATGGGATTGAAAGTGCAGTTCGGTCGGTTTTTTTAGTTGACCAGGCCATTTTCCTGCCGGTAGCTGGTAGCTGAAGACAGGCGTATACTTTGCTCGTTCTTGGTCTCAGTATTCGGGAAGCTTTACGATCGCGGGCCCCATAGAAGACAGGGGAGGCGTTTATGAGCGCAAAGAGCAGAGTTGCTCGAAAGCAAACCACGTCCAAGCCGCCGTTGAGCGCAGATCAAATTCTCCGGCTCGACAATATTTACAAACACAAGCCATCGCCCAAGGAACTTCATTCCCTGAAGAGTTCCAACACCTACACGATTCCCGATGCAGGAAGCAAGTTCAACCTGGAGAAGGCGATTCGCCAGATCCGCACGAAGGACGGGACGGTGTCCTGGCAGGTTGAGGGCGATGTGAAGATCATTCGCGGGAAGCCCATTGAGAAGTTTCATCTTCTGCGTCCGGGCGAGGCCAACGAAGCGCCGACGCTACCGCTGCCTCCACCTGGCGAGGGGAAGCGCAACAGCCCGACTCTGCCTGTGCCTCCGCCATTCCGCCCTGAATGGGCCGACCAGATCTATCACCCGAAGATGGTGACGCGGATGCCGCGACCGACGATGCGGCGCAAGAACGGCGATCGTGTGACGCCGCTGTACATCTGGGGTCAGGATGCGCGGCAGCCGTTTTTCCCGTCTGGATACCCTTTGCAGTGCATCGGGAAGCTGCTGATCTATACCGATCCGTACAGCTTCGTGCCCTCGGAGTTTGGCACGGGGGCGCTGGTGGGGCCGGATATCGTGTTGACGGCGGCGCACTGCGTGCCGTGGAACTCGAACCCTGCCATGATCCAGTTCATTCCTGCCTACTTTGAGGGGGTTTCCACGCTGGGCTCCAACGTCTCATCTTATGTCGTGGACGCCTCAACCTACGTCGATAACCTGTCGAACCCTGCGCCTGCCTTCGATTATGCCGTGCTCCGTCTGCAGGATCGTCTCGGGGACAGTCTGGGCTACTTTGGAGCGAAGTCCTATGACACGGGCTGGAACGATGGGAACTACTGGACTCTTGTCGGGTACCCAGGCGACGTGGCCGGCGCAGAGCAGCCGTCCTCTCAAAGCGGAATCAGCTTCCACGATGATGATGAGGACAGCAACGATCACGGAGACGCGCTCGAACTGGAGACCGAGAATGGCGATGCAAACCACGGAGACTCCGGGGGGCCGATGTTCGCGTTCTGGGACGACGGACCTTACATTGTCGCCGTGCTGGTTGCCGAGGAAGAGGAGTATTTCTTCTGGCCCTTCACCACAGAGCTCAACAACGTTGCTTCGGCTGGGCCGGCGATGATCCAGCTGATTCAATGGGCGAGGAATACCTGGGGATAGCTTTCTCTAGATTGCGGCCGATGACTGTGGCCGATTTTCTTTGGCCTGGGAACCAGATAGACTAGGCCGCATGAGCGATCAGGGGAAGACTGCAGTTTCTACGAAAGAGGCTCCGGCGGCGATTGGGCCGTACTCGCAGGCGGTGCGGGTGGGCGATACGTTGTTTGGGTCGGGGCAGGTTGGGCTGGATCCGGCTACGGGGCAGTTGGTTGCCGGGGGGATTACGGAGCAGACGGTTCGGGCGCTGGAGAATGTGAAGGCGGTGCTGGCGCAGGCTGGGCTGGATCTGAGCCATGTGGTGAAGACGACTGTGTTTCTGAAGTCGATGGGCGACTTTGCGGCGATGAACGAGGTGTATGCGAAGTACCTGGCGCCTGAGGGGGTGGTTGCGCCGGCGCGGTCTACGGTGGCGGTGGCCGGACTGCCGAAGGATGCGCTGGTGGAGATTGAAGTGATCGCCAAGGGAGCGGCTTGAAACATAACCTGGGCCTGGGCATCTAATCGATTGCACGACAGGAGGTTTGAGTAATGGCCGAAGCGACAAAGGTACAGAAGGTTCATAAGACGGAGGCGGAGTGGCGCGAGCTGCTGACTCCGGAGCAGTTTCATGTGATGCGCGAGGGCGGGACGGAGCGGGCGTTTACCGGGGCGCTGGTGAATAACCATGAGGACGGGGTGTATCACTGCGGGGCTTGCAATGCGCCTTTGTTTACCTCGGATAAAAAGTTCGAGTCGGGGAGCGGGTGGCCGAGCTTCTGGAACCCGGTTTCGCCGGATGCGATTGTTTCGATCGAGGATAATTCGCTTGGGATGAGGCGGGTGGAGGTGCAGTGTGCAACCTGTGGGGCTCACCTGGGGCATGTGTTCCCGGATGGGCCGAAGCCCTCGGGGTTGCGGTACTGCATCAATAGCGCTTCGCTGGGGTTTGAGAAGCAGTGATTTGAGAAGCAGTGATTTAAGAAGCAGTAGATTGAGTTGAAAAACAGGAAAAGCCCCAGCCGGCTAGGTCGCGGCTGGGGCGTTCTGTTTTTGGGGTTTTGAGGCGGTTAGCCCTTGACGACTTTGCCGGTCTTGATGCAGCTGGTGCAGACGCGCATGCGCTTGCTGCCGCCGTTGACCTGGGCCTTGACGGGCTGGAGGTTCACGTTCCAACGACGACGGGTGGTGTTGTGGGCGTGAGAGATGTTGTTGCCGAACTGCGGGCCTTTGCCGCAAAGATCACATTTTTGTGCCATGACGAAGTGCTCCAATCCTGAGTCGCAGAAGATTCCCGGGGACGTGCGCCTGAGTGAAAGAAGCCTCAAAACGGGGTCGGGAAGGGTGGTACTGGGAGCGGGGTCGCTCCTGACCGCTACCGGGTGAAGGGTAGTCTGCCGATTCGTAATCATACCATGCGGGGGGCGGTGGGCTCAATCGGAGACTGGGCGGGGAGGGGCAGGGTGGGGGCATCGTGCGGAGTTTCGCAGGCATCTTATTGAGGGGTCATTGCTTATTGGAGCTGTTGATCAGAAAAAGTTGATGGTTGTGAGGGCTGAGCTGAGTCTTTAAGTACGGGCTCATCCGTCGATAGGGTTACGGACCTGCTGTACATTTTCTGTCCAAAAAAAATCTCTGATGTGGCAAGGGAGACGTATTGCCAGCCGAATCGCACGAACAGCACCCCATCGTGGGGCCGGATCATCAACTGCCGGCTCCTCTTCCGCCCTCGCCCGGAAGTAAGCTCGTTCGGGTTGTTGTGTGGATCGTTTTGCTGCTGATCTTTGCTGTTGGCTTCTATCTGGTGTTGCGGCATCACGACGATTCGAGCACGAGCGCAGCTCCCAAGCGCGGAGCCGGTGGCGGGGCTGTGGCGCTGACGACTGCGACGGCGCAGAAGGGCAATATCGGTGTGTACCTGGAGGCGATTGGGACGGTGACGCCGGTTTATACGGCTTCGATTACGAGCCAGGTGACGGGGCCGGTGGTCGCGGTGCGCTTCAAGGAGGGGCAGACTGTGCGGAAGGGCGATCCGTTGATTGAGATCGATCCGCGGCCGTTTGAGGCGACGCTGATGCAGGCTCAGGGTGTGCTGGAGCGGGATCAGGCGACACTGGCGCAGGCGACGATGGATCTGAATCGGTATCGCGATGCGTGGTCGAGGAATGCGATTCCGAAGCAGACGCTGGACGATCAGGAGAAGATTGTGCTGCAGGACGCGGGCACGGTGAAGAACGACGAAGGGATCGTGAAGTTCGATCAGATTCAGGTGGGGTACTGCCATATCAGAGCGCCGATTGCGGGAAGGGTTGGTTTGCGACTGGTCGATCCGGGGAACGTGGTGCAGGCCTCGGGGACGACGACGCTTGCGGTGATTACGCAGATACAGCCGATCACGGTGATCTTTACGGTGCCGGAGGATAATCTGGGGCAGATTCAGCCGCGACTTCGTCAGCAGGCGAAGTTGCCTGTCGAGGCGTTTGACCGCGCGGCGTTGAAGCAGATTGCGACGGGGACGTTGTTGACGCTGGATAACCAGATTGACACGACGACGGGAACGGTGAAGGCGAGGGCGTCGTTCGAGAACAAGGATTCGTCGCTGTTTCCGAATGAGTTTGTGAATGCGCGGCTGCTGGTGAATACGCTGCAGGGAGCGACGCTGATTCCGACATCCGCGATTCAGCATAACGGCGCGGCTTCGTTTGTTTATGTTCTGCAGAACGATACGGCGCATATGCGATCGGTGAAGCCGGGGGTGATCGAGGGTGAGACGACGCAGGTGACCGGGATCAATCCCGGAGATGTGGTTGCCAACAGCAGCTTCGACAAGTTGCAGGACAAGACGAAGGTTAGCGTTTCGAATAAGCCGATTTCTGCCGCAGCAACTGCTGGGAGTAGCGCTCCTTGAGTCCATCTCGTCCGTTTATTCTGCGACCGGTCGCAACCTCGTTGTTGATGGCCGCGATTCTGCTAGTCGGTATTGTGAGTTACACGCAACTGCCGGTTTCGGCGCTGCCCGAGGTCGACTATCCGACGATTCAGGTGCTGACGTTCTATCCGGGCGCCAGTCCGCAGGTGATGGCGACGACGGTGACGGCGCCACTGGAGCGCCAGTTCGGCGAATTGCAGGGGTTGAGCCAGATGACCTCGAGCAGCTCGGGCGGGACGTCGGTGGTGGTGCTGCAGTTCAACCTCAGCCTGAACATCGATATCGCGGAAGAAGAGGTGCAGTCGGCGATCAATGCGTCGCAGAGCTTTCTGCCGGCGAATCTGCCTGCGCCGCCGATCTACAGCAAGACGAATCCTGCAGATGCGCCGGTGCTGACGCTGGCGATTACTTCGAAGACGGTGCCGCTCTCCCAGGTAGAGGATCTGGTCGATACGCGGTTGGCGCCGAAGATCTCGCAGGTGAAAGACGTGGGACTGGTGAGCATCAGCGGAGGACAGAAGCCGGCGGTGCGGATACAGGCGAATCCTACAGCGCTCTCGTCGTATGGCATCAATCTTGAAGATCTGCGTACGGCGGTGAGCCAGAGCAGCGTGAATGCCGCGAAGGGAAACTTCGACGGGCCGCGGCAGGACTACCAGATCGACGCGAACGATCAGCTTGTAACCAGCAAGGATTACAGAAGCGTTGTGGTTGCGTATCGCAACGGCGCGCCGGTGATGTTGACCGACGTCGCGCACATTCGTGATGGCGTCGAGAACACGACGCAGGCTGCGTGGATGAATCAGACGCCTGCTGTAATCGTGAACGTGCAACGCCAGCCGGGTGGAAACACGATCAAAGTAGTCGAGAGCATTAAGAAGTTACTGCCTCAGCTTGAGGCCAATCTGCCGAAGGGCATCGAGGTGACGACTCTTACTGACCTGACGACACCGATTCAGGCATCTGTGAGCGATGTTGAGTTTGAACTGATGCTGACCATCGGGCTGGTTGTGCTGGTCATCTTCCTGTTCCTGCGGAACCTGTATGCAACGATCATTCCGAGTGTGGCCGTGCCGCTGTCGCTGATTGGAACCTTTGCGGCGATGTACTCGCTCGGCTATAGCCTGGATAACCTGTCGCTGATGGCGCTGACGATCTCAACTGGATTTGTCGTCGATGACGCGATCGTAATGGTGGAGAACATTTCGCGTTATCTGGAAGAGGGCGAGACGCCGATGGAGGCGGCGCTGAAGGGCGCAGAGCAGATCGGGTTTACGATTCTTTCGTTGACGGTCTCTTTGATTGCGGTGTTGATTCCGCTGTTGTTCATGGGAGATGTTGTCGGCCGCCTGTTCCGTGAGTTCGCGGTGACGCTGGCGGTGACGATCGTTGTGTCAGCAGTGGTTTCGCTGACGCTGACGCCGATGATGGCTTCGCGGATTTTGAAACACAATCCGGAAGCGCAGCAGGGACGTTTCTATCGAGCCTCGGAGCACGTCTTTGAGCGGATGATTGCGTTCTACGGGCGGACGTTGAAGGTTGTGCTTCGCTACCAGACGATTACGCTGCTGGTTGCTCTTGCGACGTTGATGCTGACGATTTATCTGTACATCATTATTCCCAAGGGATTTTTTCCTGTGCAGGATACGGGCGTGATCCAGGGAATTACGCAGGCTCCGCAGACGATTGGGTCGAAGGCGATGGCGGCCAAGCAGCAGGAGGTGGCGAAGGTGATCCTGCAGGATCCCGCTGTCGAGAGCCTATCGTCGTTTATTGGAGCGGATGGAACGAATATCACTACGAATAGTGGAAGGATGTCGATCAACCTGAAACCGCTCGAAGATCGCGACCTGAATGCCTCCGATGTGATTCGGCGGCTTCAGTCGAAGCTGAAAGATGTGCAGGATATTCAGATCTACATGCAGCCGGTGCAGAACATTACGGTGGATGACCGGGTGAGCCGCACGCAGTATCAGTACACGCTGGAGGATCCGGATCAGAATGAGTTGAACGATTGGACGGCTCGATTTGTAACTCGTTTGAAGCAATTGCCGGAGCTGGAGGATGTTGCGACGGACCAGCAGTTGGGCGGGTTGGCGGTGTCGCTGGTGATCGATCGCGCGACGGCCTCGCGGCTTGGTGTGGCGCCGACGACGATTGATAACACGCTTTATGATGCGTTTGGCCAACGGCAGATCAACACGATGTACACGCAGTTGAATCAGTATCACGTGATTCTTGAGGCAGAGCCGCAGTTTCAGCTCGATCCGAATAAGCTGAACCATCTCTATATTCGGTCGGGGTCGGCGTCGGGGACCAGTGGCGCGGCGGCGACGTCTTCTTCGGGCAATGGCTCTAGCTCGGCGGGATCGAATGCGCTGACGGGCTCTGCTTTGTTTACCGCTTCGGCGAATACGCTGGCTCCTCCGATCAATGCGCTCACTTCGAGCACCGTGAATTCGACCTCGAGCAAGGGTGCGACTTCGGCCGGGACGACGAGTTCCGCGTTCAACAATGCAGTGCCGTTCAGCGCGTTCTCGCACTTTGAGACGACGACGGAGGCGCTCTCGATTACGCACCAGGGACAGTTCCCGGCGATTACGGTCTCCTTCAATCTTGCGCCGAATGCTGCGCTGGGTGGGGCGATCACCGAGATTACGAAGGTGCAGAAGGACATGCACATGCCGGCGAGCCTGCAGGCGGACTTTCAGGGGACTGCGGCGTCGTTTCGGAACTCGCTCTCGGGAATGCCACTGCTGATTCTGGCTGCGCTGGTGACGGTGTACATCGTTCTGGGTGTTCTTTACGAGAGCTTTATTCATCCGGTTACGATTCTTTCGACACTGCCTTCGGCGGGTGTGGGTGCGTTTCTTTCTCTGATTCTCTTTCACCAGGATCTCAGTGTTGTAGCGATTATTGGGCTGGTTCTGCTGATAGGCATCGTTAAGAAAAACGGAATCATGATGGTCGACTTTGCTCTTGATGCAGAGCGCCATCGCGGGCTTAGCTCGACCGATGCAATCTATGAGGCGTGTCTGCTGCGCTTCCGTCCGATCATGATGACGACGATGGCGGCGTTGCTGGGTGGCCTGCCGTTGGCGTTTGGTCAGGGTATCGGCTCGGAGTTGCGGAGGCCGCTTGGAATCGCCATGGTGGGCGGCCTGCTGGTGAGCCAGGTGCTCACGCTGTATACGACTCCGGTGATCTACATCTTCTTTGACAACCTTTCGCATCGGTTTTCGAAGAGGTCGAAGAAAGAGGAGCAGGGTGGAGGCGAGTTAGAGCCGGCGGGGCAGCCATGAACATCTCTGCGCCGTTCATCCATCGGCCTGTAGCGACGACACTGCTTACGGTTGCGATCGCAATTGCCGGGGCGATTGCGTTCAATGTGCTTCCGGTGTCTCCGCTGCCTCAGGTGGATTTCCCGACGATCTCGGTGAGTGCGGGTTTGCCGGGTGGGAGCGCCGAGATTATGGCGTCGTCTGTGGCGACACCGCTGGAGCGGCAGTTTGGGCACATTGCAGGTGTGACGGAGATGACGTCTGCGAGCAGCCTCGGCTCGACGTCGGTGACGATTCAGTTTGATTTGAGCCGGAATATCGATGGCGCGGCGCGTGATGTTGAGGCGGCGATCAACGCGGCGAGAACTTATCTTCCGGCAAATCTTCCGGCGAATCCGACCTATCGCAAGGTGAATCCGGCTGATGCTCCAATCATGATTCTCGGTTTGACGTCCGATAAATATGGGCCGGACAAGCTGTATGACGAAGCCTCGACGGTGGTGCAGCAAAAGCTTTCGCAGATTCAGGGAGTGGGGCAGGTCAATCCGGGTGGAGGTGCGTTGCCTTCGGTTCGCGTTGAGGTGAATCCGACGAAGCTGGCGAGCTTCGGGATGACGATGGCGAATGTGCAGTCGGTGGTGAGTCTGCAGAATTCGAATTTGGCGAAAGGGCAGATCACGAACGGAGATGTGTCTGCGGACATCGTTGCGAATGATCAGATCTCACATGCGGAGGACTATAAGCCGATCATCATTGGTTACAATAGTGGGTCGGCGGTGCGGCTATCTGACGTGGCGGATGTGGTCGATTCAACGCAGAACCTGCGTGCGGCAGGATACCTGAACGGCAAACGGGCTGTGATGTTGATTATCTTTCGGCAGCCTGGGGCCAACATCATCGATACGGTGGATCGTATTCGGGCGGAGCTGCCATCGGTGGAGGCTTCGATTCCGAAGGGGATCGATACCACGATTGTGCTGGATCGCACGACGACGATTCGTGCGTCGGTGAGCGATGTGGAGCGAACGCTGTTGCTCTCTATCGCGCTGGTGATTGTGGTGGTGTTTCTCTTCTTGCGAAACGGGAGGGCGACGTTGATTCCCGCGGTGGCGGTTCCGGTTTCGTTGATCGGGACCTTCGCGGTGATGTACATGTTCGGCTACAGCATCGACAACCTTTCGCTGATGGCGCTGACGATCTCGACCGGGTTTGTGGTGGATGATGCGATTGTGGTGATGGAGAACATCACGCGACATCTCGAGAACGGGATGGCTCCGTTTGCCGCGGCGCTGAAGGGAGCGCAGGAGATTGGTTTTACGGTTGTGTCGATCAGCATCTCGCTGGTTGCGGTTTTTATTCCGCTGCTGTTGATGGGCGGGATTGTGGGCAGATTGTTTCGCGAGTTCGCGGTGACGCTTTCTACTGCGATCTTCGTGTCGATGTTGATCTCGCTGACGACGACGCCGATGATGTGCGCTTATCTGCTGCGGAGCGAGCATGAGAAGAAGCACGGCCGGTTGTATATGGCGTCGGAGAGGTTCTTTGACTGGGTGCTTTCCATCTATCGGCGGAGCCTGCATTGGGTTTTGGAAAATCCTGTACTGACGCTGACTGTTTTGCTCCTGACGATCGCTTTGAATGTGGCGCTGGTGATCAAGATTCCGAAGGGATTTTTTCCGCAACAGGATACGGGGTCGCTGGCAGGGGCGGTTCGGGGGCCGCAGGATGCTTCGTTCGCTTCGATGAATACGGCACTTCAGGAAGTTGCGAATATCGTGAAGAACGATCCGGCGGTTCAGAATGTGATCGGCTTTACTGGTGGAGGCGGGGCCACGAATACAGGGAATATGTTTGTGACGCTGAAGCCGCTGAACGTTCGCAAGATCGGAGCGCCGGATATTATCAATCGGCTGCGTCCGAAGTTGAACCGCGTGACAGGGGCCTCGGCGTTTCTGCAGGCGTCACAGGATCTTCGTATCGGCGGACGTTCGAGCAACGCGCTCTATCAGTACACGATTCAGGCTGATAACGTTACGGATCTTTCTACATGGGGTCCTAAGCTGCTAGCGGCGATGATGCATCTGCCCGGGTTTCTGGATGTGAGCTCGGATCAGCAGAATGGGGGACTGGATCAGCTGCTTACTTACGATCGGGTGACGGCGGCGAAGCTGGGCCAGACGGCGCAGTCGCTCGATCAGGGGTTGTACAGCGCGTTTGGGCAGCAGCAAGTTTCGATCATCTATACCCAACTGAATCAGTACTACGTTGTGCTGGAGGTCGCGCCGGAGTACTGGCAGACGCCGGAGGGATTGAAGAATATCTATTTTCATCCTGCCGGCACGAGCAGCACAACGGCCAGCGGCAATGTCCCGTTGTTTACTATGGCGACGTCTACGACCAATACGACTCCGCTCTCTCTGAATCACACCGGGTTGTTTCCTTCGGTGACTGTGTCGTTCAATCTGGCTCCCGGGATGTCGTTGAGCGACGCGACGCTTGAGATTGCCCAGATGCAGCAGAGGCTGGGGACGCCGACCTCGGTGCATGGGTTTTTCGCAGGGACGCTGCTGGCGTATCAGCAGTCGCTGGGGACTGAGCCCCTGCTGATTTTGACTGCGCTGCTTGCGGTTTATATTGTGCTGGGAGTTTTGTACGAGAGCCTGGTGCATCCGTTGACGATTCTTTCGACGCTGCCCTCGGCGAGTGTTGGCGCGATGCTTGCGCTGATGCTCTTCAAGACGGACTTGAACGTCATCTCGATCATCGGGATTGTGCTGCTGATCGGCATTGTGAAGAAGAACGCGATTATGATGATCGACTTTGCGTTGCAGGCCGAGCGCGAGGGTGGCATGAATACGGAAGATGCGATCTTTGAGGCGTGCATGCTGCGTTTTCGTCCTATTCTGATGACGACGATGGCGGCGCTCTTCGGGGCGTTGCCGCTGGCGTTCGGTACCGGCACGGGGTCGGAGCTGCGGCGGCCGCTGGGCATTACGATTGTCGGCGGTTTGATCGTGAGTCAGATGCTGACGCTCTACACCACTCCCGTTGTCTATCTCACGCTGGATCGCTTGCGTCTGCGTGCACTGGGTCGTAAGCACGATACTTTTAACCCCGGGGGCGGCCCTGCTGCCGTTGCTGCGGAGTAGATTTGGATGTCTAACCCTATGACGAACCTTCGATTCACCATCGCGATTTGCCCGGCGTTGACGGCGCTTTTGTTGACCGGATGTATGGTGGGGCCTAAGTACCACACGCCGCCCGCCGTTGCGCAGGGGCCGCCAACGATTTACAAGGAGTCGCCGACGCAGTTTCAGGATACGGACGGCTGGAAGGTGGCACAACCGCAGGATGCGATGCTGCATGGGAAGTGGTGGGAGATCTACGGGGATCCGGAGTTGAATGCGCTGGAAGAGCGGTTGAATATCGACAACCAGAACATCAAACAGTTCTTCGCGAACTTCATGGAGGCGCGTGCTCTTGTGGCGCAGGCACGTTCGCAGCTTTATCCGACTGCTTCTGTGGGGCCGTCGTATACCCGTTCCAAGTCCTCAGCGAATCTGGGACGTTCGTCGCAAGCCAACACGGGCTCAACGAACTCTGTCGGCTCTCTGCCTGCTTCGATTTCGTGGGAGCCGGATCTTTGGGGCAGAGTTCGCAGCACGATTCACGAACAGCAGTTCAACGCGCAGTTGAGTGCCGCCGATCTTGAGAATGAGAAGCTGACCGAGCAGGCGAGTCTTGCTACGTTCTTCTTTGAGATTCGCGGTCAGGATGCGCTGCAGGCGATTCTGGAGGACACGGTGGAGGCAGATAAGAGGGCGCTGGAGTTGACACAGGCGCAGTACGAGACCGGCGTTGGCGATCGGATTTCGGTGGTGGAGGCGCAGAACACACTGCAGAATGTGCAGTCGCAGGCGATCAATCTTGGCGTGGCGCGCGCACAATATGAGAATGCGATTGCGCTGCTGGTGGGGGCCAATGCTTCGACTTTTTCTATTCCGGTGAAGGCTTCGAGCGTGACTCCTCCACCGATACCGATTGGGTTGCCGTCGGCGTTGCTGGAAAGGCGACCTGATATTGCTGCTTCGGAGCGAAACATGGCGGCTGCTAATGCCCAGATTGGTATTGCGACCGCGGCGTACTATCCGAATCTGACGTTGAGCGCTTCGGGTGGATTCGAGAGCTCGACCTTCAAACATCTTTTTGATTGGCCGAGCCGGTTCTGGTCGATCGGGCCTACGGTGAGCGAGACGGTCTTCGACGCTGGGTTGCGGCGGGCCACGGTAAATCAGTTTGTGGAGGTATATAACGCTGATGTCGCGAGCTACCGGCAGACCGTTCTTACGGGGTTTCAGCAGGTGGAGGATGCGCTTGCTTCCGTGCGTATTCTTTCGCAGCAGCAGTTACAGCAACAGGAGGCGGTGAAGTCGGCGGAGGAGTTTGTGACGCTCGAGACGGCGCGGTACCAGACGGGCATCGATCCTTACGTGAACCTGGTGACGGCGCAGACGACGTTGCTGACGGACAGGCAGTCGGTCGCGACTCTGCGAGTGCAGGCGATGACCGCTTCGGTACAGTTGATCGAGGCGCTGGGTGGAGGATGGGATCGATCGCAACTGCCTACGCCGGCGCAGGTCTCCGAGAAGTTGACGAAGGCAGAGACGACAGTTCAACGATGAGGCTGAAGGTGTGACCTTTGCGTGATGATCGTGTAGGGTTTCTATGTCTGGCGCGGTGCGGTTTTCGCGTCCGAAAAATTTTGAGATCAGCGATCAAAGGTGTGGGTTGAATGCGAATGAGAGTCTGGGGATCGGCGTTGGTGCTGTTGTTTGCAGCAGGTTCGGTGGGGTTAGGTTCGGTGGCTTTGGCAGCTAGTTCGTCACTTCCTGAGGCTGTGACTCTGTCGGCTGGCTGGCAGCTGCAGGATGCGGCGAAGGTGACGCAGACCGGGGATGCGATCGCTTCGGCGAAGTTTAAACCGCAGGGCTGGTACTCCGCGACGGTGCCTGGGACGGTGCTGACGAGCCTGGTGAATGCAGGCGTCTACCGGGAGCCTTTGTATGGGGAGAATAGCCGCCCCGACAAGATTCCTGACAGCCTTGCGCGCACGCCGTACTGGTATCGCACGGTCTTTGAGGTGCCGAAGACGTACGCCGGGAGGCATGTGTGGCTGAACCTTGAGGGGATTAATTTTTCAGCACAGGTGTGGGTGAACGGGACGCAGGTTGGCACGATGAAGGGCGCGTTCAAGCGGGGGATCTTTGATATCTCGCCCGCGGTGAAGCCTGGGAAGCAGGCGGTTCTGGCGGTGCTGGTGTCGCCGCAGCCTCATCCGGGCGTGCCACATGAACATACGATTCGAGATGGCGTGGGCACGAACGGCGGCATCACCGCGATCGATGGGCCGACGTTTCTTTCGACGATTGGCTGGGACTGGATTCCGGCGATGAGGGACCGGGATACGGGCATCTGGCAGAAGGTGTTCCTCTCGGCGAGTGGGCCGGTGGTGATTAAAGATCCGCTGGTGACGACGGATCTTCCCTTGCCTAAGACGGATACGGCTGATGTCTCGGTGCAGGCGCGAGTGGAGAATGTGACGGATGCCCCACAGAAGGGCGTGTTGAAGGGAAGCTTTGGGGATGTGACGTTCGAGCAGAGCGTGGAAGTGGCGGCGCATAGTTCGCAGATGGTTACGGTCGATCCGAAGAACACGCCGGCGATGCATGTGGAGCATCCGAAGCTGTGGTGGCCGAATGGATATGGGCCGCAGAATCTGTATAAGCTGCATTTGAGTTTTGAGGTGGATGGGAAGGCGTCGGACGATAAGGATGTAAGCTTCGGCGTTCGCAAGTTTACGTATGCGGTGCCTGATTCGGAGAACCTGACGATCTCGGTGAATGGGGTTCGCGTGTTTATTCGTGGGGGGAACTGGGGTCTGGATGAAGCGATGAAGCGCAATCCGCGGGAGCGGCTCGAGGCGCAGATTCGGATGCACCAGATCGCGAATATGAACATGATTCGCAACTGGGTGGGGCAGAGCACGAGCGAAGATTTTTATGAGCTGTGCGACAAGTACGGGATTCTGGTGTGGGATGAGTTTTTTCAGCCGAATCCTTCGGATGGACCTGATCCGGATGATTTTGATACGTACATGGCAAATGTGCGCGACAAGATTCTGCGGTTTCGCAATCATGCCGCAATTGTTTTGTGGTGTGCGCGGAATGAAGGATATCCGCCGAAGACGATTGACGATGCGCTGCGCGTTTTGATGACTGAGCTGGAGCCGACGAGGTTGTATCAGGCGAACTCGGCTGATGGGCGCGGGGTCAACTCGCATGGGCCGTATCACTGGAGGACGCCGCGGGAGTTCTATGTTTATGACGAGGCGTTCAAGACAGAGATTGGAAGCATGTCGGTGCCGACGCTGGAGTCAATTCACGGAATGATGCCGGAGAAAGACTGGGAGACGATCAACGACGACTGGGCGCAGCATGACTTTGCCAAGGGCGCGGCGGATGGCGACAAATATCCGGCGATTATTGCGGATCGGTATGGCAAGGTGGCGAACCTCGCGGACTTTGTGAGGAAGTCGCAGCTGGCGAACTATGAGGCGTTTCGCGCGATGTACGAGGGGCGCAATGCGAAGCTGTTTCATCCGACGACGGGAGTGATTACGTGGATGAGCAATCCTGCGCAGCCCAGCTTTGTGTGGCAGCTTTACCACCACGATCTTGAGCCTAACTCAGCTTTGTTTGCGGTGAAGAAGGCGGCCGAGCCGATTCATATTCAGCTGAATGAGGCGAATGGCGAGGTCCAGGTGATCAATAATCTGGATACTCCGCTGGAGAGTGCGCATGCTCACCTGGCGATCTACAACCTGGATGGGGCAGTGCAGTATCAACACGACTTTGAAGTGTCGGCTGCACCGAGCCTGGCAACGACGCTTGGAAGCGTGGAGTGGCCTTCAACCCTTTCGGCGGTTCACTTTGTGAAGCTTGAGCTGCGCGATGCGACGGGGAAACTGATCTCGGAGAACTTCTACTGGCGTGGGCTGCCGGAGCATCAGAATGATCTCAAAGCGTTGGGCAGTTTGCCCGTGGTGACGCTTGGGGCTTCGGTGGTTCGCCGCGAGACGGAGGGCAAGGTCTTCGTCACGGTCACGCTGCAAAATACAGGGAAAGGAATTGCGCTGATGACTCACCTGCAGCTGCGGCGCAAGCGCTCGGGAGAACGAGTGCTGCCCGTTTATTACAGCGACAACTATGTGTCTCTGCTGCCGAACGAGACAAGGACGATCACGATTGAAGCTGCGGCTGCGGATCTAAAGGGAGAGGACGCCCTGGTCGCGTTGGATGGATGGAATGTTGGAGTGACCGCCGCTACTTCAGCGGGGGTTAGCGTTGAAGCTAACGTGGGAGCTCTGGTCGATCACTGGCCGCTCACCGGGTTACCAATGGAAGGGGCCCGGTGAGCCGCGCCTGAAGACGCGCCTATTCTTTGGTCTTGAGCAGGCTGTCGTTCTTTACGATGAAGTCTTCGATCTCAGGTGCCATTGCGAGGATCTTGCGCCATTGCTCCTTATACAGAGTCACAGGAAATCTACCGACTCCGTAGAGGGACAATCCGCCCTTCTCGCTGACCTTGAGACTCAGCCCACGCACAGCCTTGTTCTTCAGTTGATCGTTCTCTGCTCGCAGGCGCTCGAGCTCTGCTCTCAAATCCTCTTCAGACATGTATCCTCCTTGACCATGTGTTTATGACTACGAGAATACGACAAAGGCCCGAGCCGGGGTTTGAAGAGACGAACCGGCTGAATGCTGAAAAATGCTCCCTATCCACAGAAGGTCGGGCTTGA